>PATZ01000033.1 GCA_002712575.1 Methanobacteriota archaeon | reverse complement strand
GTATCTTATTTACAAGTTTCATTCTATTGCTTCTTCTTGCCCTTTCTTCAATTCCGCCTTCACAGCTACATTCCCCAGTTATCGCATTTACATCGTAGCACATACTTTCTCGACCAATCATATCGGTCAATTTTATCTGTAATTCATTACTCACCTTTTGATTAATTTTTTTTATCGTATCTACTACTATTTTGTGCTGTGATTGCCTTCCTGTTAGAAATAATATTTTCTTCCCATTTCTAGATTTATTCTTTATTTTAAGTGCTGCTGCGAGGGATGCAGCAGTTTTCCCAATTCCGGTGGGGGCTGAAGCAATCAGAAATCCATTCTCTTCAAGTACATCTATTGAGTCTAGTAACATCTCTTTTTGAGAATCTCGTAAGTCATCATGAGCAAAGAATTCACATGCAGATGCCAAATCTTCCCCGCTCATAGAATGCGTCTGAAAATAGAACGACCAAGAAGATTGGCTTTAAATTGTTTAAAAATCAGTCATTCTGAGTTAATTTATAGGGGCCTCGTGTGTGTGGCACGAGGCGGTGTGTGTAGAATTGTATTTACTGATTCCTCTCAGAAAATTTTGACCTTCTTGATAATCCATTAAATATTCTTGTGTTTCTATATTCTATTCCTCTTGGGAATCTAGGAGCTTCTTTGGCATTATAGCCTACTGCGTTGGAGAGTCTTGCTCTATGTGCAACTCCTCTGAAACCTCTTGTAAATTTATTTACTGAATATGGGGTGTTGGCGAGGGGGTTTTCAGACCCCCCCGCATTTTTTGTGTGCATCCCATCCTCGCCCATTCTCTCACCTATTGGGCGTTTGATTCGCTATCATATCTTATCTGAATTTCTTTCATTCTGGAAGAAAGTAACCTATCTACAGTTTCACCTTCAATAGTTTCACGTCTAATTAATTCCCTAGCTCCTTGTTTTAACACAGATTCTGGTAATTCTCCATGTATTTTACAGAAATCTTTCATTCTAACAGACAAATCTGGTCCTAGATTAACCTCTATTTTAGTTCCTAAAGAGGGTAAAGGATTTGTAATATATTTTTTTATTGCTTCTCTTATCACATCAGATCTGTTTCTAGTACCTTCTAAACCAATTCGTTGGTCTAACTCTAGTAGGAAATCTTCCGGTATTCTTAGCGATACCATCGGACTGTTACCTGACATGCGAGACGACTTCATTGAATGTACCAAAAAGCATAATAGATATAAATGTAATGCAATTGAAATGCATTTGAAATACAAATGACGGTAATTTTTAATTTAATATTATTATTTTGAGTTTATTTGAAATGGGGGGACTACCTGCCAAATATGACAGAGGAGTTTTCTATGAAAATCATTAATGATACTATTCACGGTCAATTCAAACTTAATGGCGTCTGTCAAGAATTACTCAAAACACCTGAAATGAACAAACTCAGTCATATTAAACAATTAGGATTAGCCCATTTAGTCTTCCCAGGTGCTCATCATACGCGTTTTGAACATTCTTTGGGAGTTTCTCATGTAGCAGGTATGATGGCTGATCAATTAAAATTAGATAGTCACGAGAAGTTAACTGTACAGGTAGCAGGTATGTTGCATGATGTTGGACATGGCCCATATTCACATACACTAGAACACATATTACATGAAAGAGGAGGATTAGATCACATGTCAATCACTGAAGGAATTATTTTAGGAAATTATGATATAATTAGAGATACTGAATCTTCTATTCAAAATGACAGAATTCTTATTCCAGATATTCTTGAAAAAAATAATCTCGATCCCAAAGAAGTAGCCAATCTAATTAGGGGTCCAAATGCGGGCGGAACTGAAAGATCGTTACTTTCATGGTCCGAAGGTCAAGAAGATTTCATTCATACTGATAATACCCTTGCTCACTTAGTTCACGGTTCAGTAGATTGTGATCAAATAGATTATCTGTTAAGAGATTCTCACTTTACTGGAGTAAAACATGGGGTGATTGATCACAGAAGATTGATTTCAAGTATGACTAGGACAGGAGGAGATATATCGATTAAAGAAGGGGGTCTAACTTCACTGGAAGGGATGTTGATGGCTCGAGGATTAATGTATAGCTCTGTGTATTTCCATAGGGTTACTAGAGTCACTGAAGTGATGTTGTCTAGTGCTGTCGAAAGGAGCATAGACGATCTACCAGAACCAGTTGAAATGCAAAGATTTGTTGATTCGGAAGTATGGAGTGCTCTAAATGAAGCAAATAATTTTTCTAGAGATGTTATTTGCCGCTTCAAGTATCGAAATTTAATGAAAGTATGTATTAGTAGAAGGCGTCAAGAACTCTCTGACAATCAAGTATCTAGATTAGTTGAAATGGCAAATGATTCTTCAAAACGCCGTATTTTTGAAGATGATATTGCTCACAGGGCTGGCCTATCTCCAGGATATGTATCTATTGATATGCCAAGTGTAAAACTTCTTCTTTCGGAACCTAGAATGTCAAAAGTTGATATAAAGATAGTTGGAGATGATGGAAAAATACGTTGGTTTAGGGAACATACTCCTATTGCAGAAGCTTTGCGTAATCGTCAAGTAAGCCAATCAGCAGTTTATGTTATGACAATACCTAGTCACAAAGATATAGTTTCAAATTTAATTGAGAGATACCTGTTTAATTCTTAGTAACTAGAATTACAGTGGACATCTCACTAATTGAGGGACATTATTCAAAAGGAGTAGATTAGTCGGAGGTCTATTCGGTTACAGGAAAAGTAACTGTTCAAACCCTGGTGAATCCCATGGACGATACAATGAAAGCAGTATATGACGATGTAATGACACGAGACCCAAATCAACCTGAATTTCATCAGGCTGTCGAAGAAGTACTCGATAGCCTGTCTCCAGTAATTAAGCAACATCCAGAATATTTGCCAGTGGTCAAAGCAATGGTTGAGGCAGAGAGGATTATACAATTCAGAGTTCCTTGGTATGATGATGCAGGTAATTTACAGGTAAATAGAGGTTTCAGAATACAAATGAATAGTGCAATTGGACCATACAAAGGGGGTCTAAGATTCCATCCTTCTGTAAACCAATCAATACTCAAATTTCTTGCCTTTGAGCAAGTCTTCAAGAATAGCCTTACTGGGTTACCAATGGGAGGAGGAAAAGGAGGTTCGGATTTTAACCCCAAAGGTAAAACAGATGCCGAAGTAATGCGATTCTGTCAATCTTTTATGATGGAATTGTGGAGGCATATAGGACATAATCTAGATGTTCCAGCAGGAGATATAGGCGTTGGAGGAAGAGAAATTGGTTATATGTTTGGAATATATAAAAAATTAGCTAATGAATTCACTGGAATATTGACTGGAAAAGGGCCTTCATATGGAGGTTCCCTAATAAGACCAGAGGCTACGGGATATGGTTTAGTTTATTTTGCAAAAGAAATGTTAGCAACAAAAAATAAATCATTTGAAGGCGCGTTGTGTAGTATCAGCGGTAGTGGAAATGTAGCTCAATTTGCGGCCGAAAAAGTTCTTGACTTAGGAGGGAAAGTTGTTACTATGTCTGATTCTTCAGGGTGGATTCATGATCCATCCGGAATTGACCGAGAGAAGTTGAAATGGATCATGGACCTAAAAAATAATAGACGNGGAAGAATTAGTGAATATGCAGAAAATTTTGANGGTGTAGTTTTTACAAAATCAGAACCTGAACCTGCTTCCAANGGTATTTGGGGNGTNGATGTAGATGTTGCNCTNCCTTGNGCAACTCAAAATGAGATTAATGGNCAAGAAGCAGAAATGCTNGTTTCAAANAATGTTATTGCAGTAGCNGAAGGCGCTAATATGCCCTGTACTCCTGANGCAGTAGNAGTGTTCCATAAAAATGGCATACTTTTCGCACCNGGAAAAGCATCTAATGCAGGAGGNGTTGCTACTTCTGGATTAGAAATGTCNCAAAATAGTCTCAGGTTGTCATGGACTCGTGAAGAAGTAGACGANAGACTTCACTCNATAATGGTCAATATACACNAAAATNCNTTCGAAACAGCAGCCAAATANGGTATGCCAGGAAATTATGTTGCAGGAGCNAACATTGCCGGTTTCCTNAAAGTCGCTGAAGCAATGACNGCNCAAGGATTNATTTANANTTAACATGCTTCACCTAGTTTCATTATTTGACTGCATCTTCAACCNTAATCTCTTGATCTAAATTTGCCCTATTCACAAGAATATAACCTATACCAATTATCCCTATGANTATAACAATAATTATTGGCATGATNTATGATANACCCNCTTCNTCTTCGTTTATCTGCCAATTTACTGTTTCACTTGTAATATTNCCTCCTCCAAAAGCGTATTCATCTACTATCTGCATTGGAGTCAATATGATACATTTNAATTCCTCAGCNCCTGATTTACTNTTNCTCCAATCAAATACTATNTNCCCTACTTCTCCTGCNTNAACTAAAGCATCGGGATAANTGTTTGTTTCCGCACTTTCNCCGGTACTATTTAGGTAGCANGATATTGCAAAATGAGCTGCNGCAGTTCCNTCATTTACAACTTCTCCTATCATCACTACNGATCCTTTTGCTTCATTTTCATCACCTTCAGATTTCAAACTTAACCACTTTATATCTGGNGTATTTTGNTCGATTATANTTATTTTATCATTTGTTAATTTTATTCCTGATGNTCCATAATTGCCNATTACTGAATTTTCCGGATTCCAGGCNGTTCTATATTTTANTACATTAATTATNGCTTCTTCTTCCCAAGTATCTTCTGTTGCCCATATATTATCATCAGACCAGCCTATTTCAATAATTCTTTCTCTNCCGCCATCTATGTATGATTTACCATCATTTCCACTAAAATTAGTATATGTNGGNACTCCATANAGGCCTTTAATTTGATATTCTACCCAAACTGCATCAAATTGAATATATTGTCCTTTNATNCGNCTTTCCCATTTNTCAGTTAAATCTCCTGAACCTACAGTGTCGTTACTCCANTGTATATTACTTTCNGGCATTGCTCTAANNTCATGATCATCCAAACTACCATCGAAAANAGNTCCTTCATTAAGAGAAATNGANGCATTATTATCATTCAGTAAAATCGGNCCNGAACGTAANAAATTACTTGAAAAAGCATTGATATCTCCNGTNGATGAAATCTCTGCAGCAATTANGGAAGAGTTATNNAAACTGAAATTACCAGATATTTCAAGACTATATTCTCGAAGTCCTGAAATCATCATATTGCTATATTGCAATTCACTGGCTAGATAATAATTACTNAATCCATCATGAATTATTGTGANATTACTTATTCCTACGGGTGTCGAACCATANCCNCANATNCCTATNGATATTTCATCATCATTNGACTGAGANGAATAGGAGAATTGAGAATTATTCATCATGAATATTTNATCTCCTATGTAAGCNGTNGCTCCATTGAAATTAGTNCNACTTGCAGANTCNATTATAATNTCAAAATCNTNATCATATGGNGAAATATCTATTGTAATTGNNGATCTNTTNAANTCATCACAGTAACCATATCCTACTAAATCTGTAGGCATACTCTCTGATGTAAATGNTGAACTCTCAAGAACAACAAAACCTCCTTCATCTATTATTAGTTTGGATTCTGNAGAAAAAGTTATTTCAGAATCAATAATTGTCAATTTTCCACCNTCTACAATTCTTACATTTCCNTCAANTTCTTGATCTTCNGTCCAAGTTATATCNGACTCAATTAAAATTTCATTNGTATTCTCTGCCATACTATTTCCAATAATCATTTGACNTGAAATAAACATTGTCAAAATTAGNATTACCATTTGTTTCTTTATCATTAAACTTCGCTCCTATGTATACTCCATGAATAGTTCGGTCATTTGTTNGNTTTTAACGATAGACTCTTTGACTGATTCATATTGCGATTGCTATGGAAGCACTGGAGTTTTTGGTAAATGTCATTACAGTTTTGATTTTGTATGGTCCAGCATATCTTGCCAATACAGGGGCGATGCTTTTTGGAAAATGGATTCCAGATGCTACTGGAATTCCAAAAATACCCATCGATCGAGGTCATAATTGGTATGATGGAAACAGGATACTTGGCGATGGAAAATCCTGGAATGGCCTTTTAGGGGGTTCTTTTGTTAGTGCATTCTTGATGCTAACTTCTCATACTTTATGGGATGGAAGGTCATTCGATAACTCTAAACCATTTGTAGATCCATTAGAATTGACAAATGAGTCGGATTGGTTCTGGGTGTTTAATGATTCATTGACAGCATTTATTCTGGGCTTTTTATTGGGATTGGCATGTTTGATAGGTGACTCGCTAGGTTCATTCATCAAAAGAAGAAAAGGTTTGAAGAGAGAAGGAGATATTAGTTCAAAAGCACCGATTTTGGATACAATGCCCTTTGCTATCTCAATCTTCTTATTTGGTTTTATTTTGTTCCCTGGTCAAATTTTAACTCAAGATGTTCTAGTAATGCCGATAATCATTTTACTGACTTTTACTCCAGTAATACACCGTCTGACAAATATTTTGGGCTATAGAATGGGTCTAAAGGATGTACCTTACTAACAATTGCATATGTTCTTATTGTCTATTATCTTCCGACTATATGAGGGCATTTATGGACATACTAATCATAGGCAGCGGAGGAAGAGAACACGCTTTAGCAATCGGCTTTAGTGAATCAGAATCTGTTAATAATCTACATGTCGCACCAGGAAATGTTGGTACTTCTACAATAGCAAAAAACCATGATATAGACATACTACAAATTGAAGAAATACGGTCTCTAGCATCTGAATTAGATGTAGATCTTGTGGTCATCGGCCCTGAAGGGCCACTCGTTGAAGGAGTAGCAGATCATCTAATAGCTTCTGGAATTCCATGTTTTGGCCCTACCTTAAAATGGGCAAATTTAGAAGGCTCAAANAAATTNGCAAAGNAAATTATGGANGAACTAGGAATCCCTACNGCAAATTATGANNAATTATCNGAGATATCANANAATTATGAAATNTTAAANAANTTCAATCCTCCTTGGGTAATAAAGAGAGATGTTTTAGCNGGTGGNAAGGGAGTAACAGTAACTCAATCGAAGAANNTAGCAGNATCNGCAATANATAATGCNATANAATCCGATGGACGNGTTTTGGTTGAAGAATATCTAGAAGGNGAAGAAGCCTCAATTCTTGTTATAATGGANGAATCTGATTATATTTGCTTGCCNCCTAGTCANGANCATAAACGACTTAAAGACAGTGATGAAGGCCCTAATACTGGAGGAATGGGGGCTTATGCTCCTGCACCCGTAGTTACTTCNTCTATACTCAGGAGAGTGGAAGAAGAAATTGTACAACCTATGCATTCTTTTTTAAAAAATCAGACATTTCCTTACAGAGGATGTTTATATGTTGGAATAATGATAGATAATGAAGGAGCACCCAGAGTGGTAGAATTCAATGTAAGATTCGGAGATCCTGAAACTCAAGTAACTGTACCACTCATCTCTTCTGATATTGGTGAATTATTCTTTTATGCCGCAACAGGAAATCTTTCTAATGCCAATGTAAACTTTCATGATTATAGTTCTGCAACAGTTGTTCTTGCATCAAAAAATTACCCTTCTAAGCCGGTCATTGGAGACAAAATATCTGGCAATGATGTTACTATTGAAGAGGGAGAAATAAGAGCCTTTATTCATTATGCAGGAACGAAAATAAATGACCAAGGAAACTATGTTTCGTCAGGAGGAAGAGTCCTCTCCGCAACTGGTGTTGCCCCAACCTTAAATGAGGCTGTAGAAGCTGCATATCAAATAATAAATAATATCGAATTACAAGACTCTCAGCACCGTTCAGATATAGGTTTTAGAGCCTTTGAGAGGCGAATATAAAACCCGTTCTCAGGCTCAATAAGGGTGTTACTCCCACGAACGGTTAAAACAACCCGTCAATTCGCCGCGATGTTGAGCCTTCAGGCTGCAACGCACGGTGATATAATATGGAAAAAAATGAAGAGGCGGCAAAAGGTAATTTCTTTTATCAAGATATTACTTCTGTTCCCATAATATTGGCTACATTGATGGTGCTATATTTTGGAATCAGTTTTGCTGTCAATGGAGATATAGGAAATGAAGGATATATGAACATCTTGATTCTACCTTTATCCGCTGCATTTGCATCGGCTATTGGTAGAATTAGTACATCTCTACAANTTTTCAAATCAAATAAACTACAATCTTTTATTATTCCAATCATTATTGTAGTATTAGCTTTCACAATAGACTTTATCGCTAACTTCAGTAATAATGTCTTTATTCTTACATTTATATTGGTTGGATTAATATCCATCCTTTTATCTAATTCTAATCGTGTCGAAGAAAATAATCTTCT
Organism: Methanobacteriota archaeon; assembly: GCA_002712575.1. GTDB lineage: Archaea > Thermoplasmatota > Poseidoniia > Poseidoniales > Thalassarchaeaceae > MGIIb-O3. The sequence continues at coordinate 38,052 of PATZ01000033.1, read as the reverse complement.
TCTTTCAACTGTTATAGGATTTCATCTTGCTATTTCTTATGCATCTAGTTTAATTTTTGATCCTGGACTGGATNTAGACTCTCAAAGAACCGATATTGGCATAGCCTTCATATCATTCTGGTTAGCATCAATTTCAATTGGTTTTACCTTAGTTGGGTTTTTGAGAGGTGTAATTGATAAAGTTGGAAAAAGCTCATTATTTGCAGATATACCTATCTTTAAAGAAAATAAATCATTTGTAATATTTTCAAGTATAATTTCTATTGTATANATCATCCCTCTATTCCGATATGATAGTTTTGAAAGTTTAGGAGTAATATGGGCNGTATCTACAAGTGTAGTAATTTTATTTTACGCGTATTGCTATTTTGAAAAATGGCATGTTCTTGGTTCTTTGATTCTTGTTAATTGGTTTATCTTTACTATGGCTCATCTTCAAGAAATCGGTAATAATTTCTATCCAAGTATATTCGAAGAAGAAAGTTTCACAGGTGCATTTTCCTGGTTCTTTATAACATTCTGGCTAAATGTTGGAGCAATCACTTTATCTTCAAAAGGTTTCTTTGGAGATATAGCGCCAAGAAGAAGTCCAAGTAAATTTAGAATGTGGTGGGATTCAAATTATTATTCAATTCTAATTCCACTTTCTTTCATCGTTGCTTTGACAGTCAGGGTCGTTTGGAATGTCATACCTGCAATGAATGCACCAGGTACAGGAACTTGGGATATGTCCGGAGGTTCAGATCCTTGGTACATGAAGCGTATAGTTGACTATATTTTAGCCAATAATNGCCATCTCATTTTTGATGCCGATAGAGCATATCCAATGGGTGCAATAAATCCTAGGCCTCCACTTTTCACTTGGTCTTTGGCCTTGGGTGGTATGGGATTATCATGGATTCTTGAATCTGATAATACTGGCGAGGTTGTATGGTGGAGTATCGCTTCTCTGCCAGCTATTTATGGAGCTTTAGTGGTTTTCCCTGTGGCAGGAATAGCTAATAGAGTGCATGGTAAAAAGGCGGCTATCATTACCGCTTGGCTTATTGCTTTGATGCCAGGACACATCAGCCGTTCAACATTCGGAATGGTAGACCACGACTCTTNTGCAATTTTACTTTTATCAACAGCATTTTACTTTTGGATTAGATCTATTTCTAGCATGAATCAGGAGCGTATTTTCCAAAAAACATCATCAAACCCTCTATATTTATTTGCTGGAATAAGAGAGACTTGGCGCAGGAATCCCAAGGTAATGTCCAATGCTACTTTAGCAGGAATCGCTTTCGCCGTTATGGCTTTGGGTTGGAAAGGTTTCGTTTATGGTCCTGGAATCCTATTTCTTGTATTTTCACTACAGGTCTTATTCAATCTATTTCGCTCCAAAGATAGTTTACAACTCACGGCTGCAAGTTTGCAAATGTTATTTACAGTTCTTTTGATACCTTTGCCATTTTATGCATGGCCTGGTTTAAATTTGGTTTTGGATCCTAGTGGATTACAACCCTTGTTCTACATAATCGGTTTTACGTTACTTCTTGGTTGGACATCTTGTTCTTACAGGGACAAGCCATGGTTACTTGTTCTAGGTGTCGGTGCCATCCTCATATCTCTAACACTGGTCTCATTGTATTTATTACAAGAAGCGAATTTATATGCCGGATGGGACATACTCTTCTCTGGTGGTTTTTACTTTGATAAAAATAAAATCTTCGGGACAATTGGTGAAGCTCAAGCACCTAGTAGAGGAGTTTTATTTGCATCATATGGTCCAATTGTAGCATTAATAGGATTAGGTTGTGCTTTTGTTTTCCTTTGGAGAGGTGCTAGAACAAACAAAATGTCATTTACTTTACTTGGTTCTTGGGGAATCATTTCCACCTATATGGCATGGTCTGCTGGGAGATTTATCATTAACGCTACACCTGTAATGGCTATCTTGGGAGGAATAGGAATTGCAATGCTTTGGCAATCCGCTAACTTTGCTAACTTTTCCAAAGAATGGAGAAATTCGGGCATAGGTACTCCTCGTGCTAGATTTAATTCTCTTTGGCCTGCTACCAAAAGAAGTGTTGGAGTGCCCGTTTTGATGGTTGTTTTCATGCTGGTTTTTACTCAACATGTGACTTATGGTATTGACTCAGGGATACCTAGGAACTCACAATCTGCAACAGACGTCGATAAAGCCATTTACGACATAACTCCAGATATTTTAAGGGAAAATTTGCTAGGTGAATTCTCTATTCTTGGCGGAGGAGATTATGATCCTTCATCAGTCAATGGGTTGGAATATATGGGTACCTTTGGCCCCAGTTTTAATTCGTATGGTTGGAATGATGCTTATGCATGGTTAGAAGAGCAAGATAGGGATAAAGGATTTAGTAATCGTCCAGCATTCTTATCTTGGTGGGATTATGGATTTAGTGCTTTAGCACAAGGGCAGCACCCAACTGTAGCAGACAATTTCCAGTCAGGAATACCGCATAGTGGTGGCATGCTTCTTTCTCAAGGCCAAGATGACACAATCGCACTTTTTATTGCTACATTAGCCATGGGCGATAAGAAATATAACAATGATAAAGTTAGCTCCGAACTTCTAGATTCGATATTAGATCCAATGAGTGCTATTCAAGTTCAAGAGTTTGCAGATATCCTTGCCAATACAAAATCCTCATTCGTATTAGATAGGATAATGAAATTACATGCATCATCTGAAGATATTGAATTACTTAGTGGTTATTTACTAGATTCTAATGGTATTCCTTCTACTACTGAAGAATGGATTGTAGTTGATGCTAGTGGTTTACAAACTTCACTAGGTGAAAATAAATCGGCAGCACTTTCTCTGTACAACCAAACCCGCGGTTCATCTTCCGTGTCTTCTACTGCTTCATCTTGGAATGACAATTTACCTCCAAGTCATTACTACATTGGTAATTATAAATATACTAATGATTTAATTCAGGATTTTGATTCTCCATCTACAGCTATTCACAAAACAAATTCTAAATTAGCTATGTTGAGAAATTTCTTAGTCACAGCATTCGATACCGATGAATTAGTTGATATTTATCACTCACTTTCTTCTATTACCTATTCCGTTCAAGATTATGATAATTCCTTAGGAGAGAATGTAGAAAGAAACAATGAGATTAGATATTTTGCTATCGATAACCGTTTGTATCCATTGGGAGGTGCATATTATGAGGACTATGGCTATCACCGCGGTCAAACTACAGGAATTTTCCATGCTCCAACAGGATTATCGGGCTTAGATATGGATGATTATATTGCTACTTTCTATCAATCTCAGAGAGGAGATGGCCCCATTGTCCCCAGAACTCCTCAAGAATATAATGACGCATACCTTTCGGACTTAGAATTACAACAAAGTGGTGCGTTATCTGATTCTTCGCAAGTAATTAGATATGTGGATATAGACTATCAACATCAAGAAAACTTTTTTGAAACAATGGTTGCTAAAACTTACGTTGGTTATGGTTCTAGCACACTAGGACTTGAAGGAGATGCAGAAACTCCATCGGTTTGGGTCAATCCCTCTGCCACAAATAGAATTGGTGCACCTGGATCCTATTTGCAGAATGCATGGACTCTACCGGGTGCAATGATGAATCATATGGTTATTTCTAATTGGTATGATAATGATTACGATAATGATGGAACACTCAATGCTAATGATGATTCCAAATGTGAGGCTTCTATTGAGAGTAATACGACATCAAATTTAACAGTAGGCGATGATAATATAGAATTGTATGATGCTTCCCAATTCCCATTTATTGGAGGGGCATCTCTCTACCATATTGAAGGTAATCTTTCCATTGATTGGACTGGTAAAGACGGCAACACTCTAACTGGAGTGTCTGGATTAAGTAAAGATGTTAGCATGAATTCATTACTTTCTCATAATCCCAATCCTTTGTGTAACTCTATTTATGATTCTAACCATTTTGTCAAGATTTTGAAGTATTACAGCGGTGCAACCCTCGAGGGAACTGTTTCTCTTGATGGAGAAGGAATTGTCCCAAATGCACGAATATTAATCGAGAGAGATGCATTTAGTGGCGAAGATATAATCGATCATGATTCTAGAACTTATTGGATACCAATAGGATATACAGATGCAAATTCTGAAGGAGAATTCTCATTCACAGTCCCATCAGGAAAAATACGAGTTTCAGCTTTCATTGGTGAACCAGATCTCGATTCAGCACGTGCAGCCATAATGAGTTCTGATGTCGGACAGACGATGTTTGAGTTAACTATCGAGAATAACAATCAACAAAGATTAATCAATCATGTTTCAGGGATATTAGGAAATGTCTCTGGTTCTACATGGCTATCTGAAACTGTAATCAACGTATCTGGAGAACAAGGACATAGTAACGGAGTAGAAAAAATTGAAGTTTCCATAGATGTGTCCTCCTCATCCTCTTCTGGAGTATTGTCTTGGTCTGGAAACGCTGATTTCAATGGAGATCCAATTTTAGATGCGCAGGTAATTCTCTCTCCCTCTTCAGATAGGATAGTGTTGGATGATTACATAGTCACTACTTCTAATGGTTCTGTTGAAGGTATTGATTTACAATTCCAAGGCGAAGGCGAGGTTTCATTTAGTGGCCCAGGAAGTGTACGATCCGATAACATACTATCTGTTTCTGATTTTACAGGAACTCACATACAAAGTATTTACAATAATCATAGTGTTTCTGGAGATGGATTGTTTACTGGAGTAGGAAAGATTTCAAATGCATTAATTCATGATATGGTCGAAATAAACGACTGTGAAGATAATTCTATTCCAGAAGGTGAGAATATTTGTAAACTAGCAGAAGAAGAATATTTGATGGATGGTAGTTTTAATGCATCAGGCAAATATACGTCCGTCGGAGTATCAACTTTTACTAGGTCACTAAATCAGGCAACATTAATTGGCTCTGGTACGTTCACCACTAGCGATGATGAGAATTTAGATTCTTATGGAGTCATAAATGGTACAGGAACATTTTCCGGAACTGGTTTATTTAGTGGCCCAATGGTTCAACCTGGTACATTTACAGTTAATAATGCAATTCCTGGATTATATGATATTTCATTAATACTTGAAGATGGAACAATGGTTGATTTAGATGATACGTTTAATGTCCCATTATTATCCTCCTTAGCACCTGTTTTAGTTGATGTTCCAGCAGGTTCAATATCGGGCTTATTAATCGACTCTTCAGGAGAAGTTGTCAATTCACCAATTTCATTAATACCCGATGATAATACAACTGTATCTGATAACGCTGTTGAGGATTGTTCAATTACAGGCTATGCACCTTGTTTGATTTACCCTGATGAAGAAGGAAAGATAATATTCGGTCCAATAACTCCTGGGACATATATTGCAGAGATTGATTCGGATAATGATGGGATGCCCGAAGTACAAGAAATATTTGTCTTTGACATAGATACATCACTTGATGCTACATTCCCTTCTCCTTTGCCCGATACTTCTGATATCCATTTCACAATATTGGATGATGGCGAAACTCTTGGAGACTTAAATATCTCATTCTACCCTGTCAATGCACCAGATCAGCAAGTATCAGCAAAATATAATTCAGAATCAAGTGATTATTTTGTTGAATTGACTCATGGAACTTGGATTTTAAGTCACAATATAGATGATAATAAGCAGATATGGGAGAGTATTGATGTAGGCTCGGAAGATCTGAATTTAGAAATTAATATAGAAATTAGTAAGAAAATTTCTGGTATGGTAAAAAATACAATACAAACTGATCCTATAACAGGAGATCCAATTGAAGATGCTTTACCAAATACTCTAGTTTCTTTCTATTGGAATGACTTGAGCACGTCAACATATACAAATTTAGAAGGTGAATTTGAAGTTACTTTACCGATAAATTCTGTAGTTGACGCCTCAGTACAGTATTCGCTTGATAAAGCATACTCTTCTAATATTAGATTCACTGTTAATGATATTTTAGCGGACTCCCAAAATATCACACTAATAGTTGAGGAATCTGTAATAATTGAAGGTACTGTAAGTATAGATGTCATAGGTAATTATTATTCAGATGCATTGAAAGATTGGAGTGAAATTAGTGTTATTGCCTCTCAAACACCTGAAAACTCTAGTCTCCCAGACATAAGACAAATTGTAGATTCCAGTGGAAATTTCCAAATGTATATGAAAGAAGGAGATTGGAGATTTAGTTTAGATGGTAATTCATTAGAAAGTACTGATCAAAATATTTCTATAAACAGTACAAACAAAATCGTCGATTTAACAATGGTGTCAACAAAAAGTACCATTTTAATAGATTTTTACATAGATCATAGTAAGGACGGTAATATTTCTAATGGAACTCCAGTATCATATCCATTTGCTATAAAATCTTTGAATCCATTCATACCTGTCAGAGAAATTTCACTAGATAGCCCTGAATGGATTTCAGAAGGTCGTGCAGAAGTAAATATGACTCCTGGTTCGTATTCAATAGCAATTGATAGGCCAAATCCTGACTCCGGGAATTTATTTGATACACTTTATACTACAAATGACAATATTAACATCGGCCTCATATCTGAGAATATTTCTACATCCATAGCCTTCGAACCTAATTGGTTAACTAACATCACTTTCAATAACGAAAGTGGAGGTGCACTTTCTGACCATCTTGTAAGATTTAAGGACATTGAAAATGGATGGTTATTGTCTTTTATGACAGATTCTACTGGCTCAATTTCTGAATATATTCCAGAAGGAGAATGGATGGTGATAGTAGAAACCTTCGAGGCCGATGCCGGTATTCATCAAAGTCTAAGAGAACCAGTATCCATTACTTCAGCTTCGGCAGGTATTAATTCATCTATGAATACTGCAGAGGTTGCCATGGTAAATATTATTTTGTTGGATGATAATTTACCTTTATCTGACATCCAAATTAATCTCATAAGTACTGAAAGAGGTATCGTAGATTCTCCATATTCGAATGATTTAGGGATAATTGAATTAAAAATAGAGCCCGGTTTATGGAATTTGGAATTAAATTATACTGACTCTGAAGGTGTTATGTGGATTGTAGAAAGTATGCCAATTTCCGACTCAGGCCTTACAGCTGGAAATAATACTGATGTATTACTAAATGTGACTAAGTTAGTCACAGTCAAAGGAACAGTATTTTGGGATCTCAATGACAATCAACAACCCAATTTCGGAGAAGGTGTTTCCAATGTCACTGTAACGTTGAATTCAACCACAGAAACTCATATTCTAACTACTGATGAAAATGGCGCGTGGTCAATATATTTATTATATGGCGGAACATGGAATATTTCTACATATATTGAGGGTTTCAGTAATGAAACATCTTCTATATCTCTAATTTCTAACTCCAATTCAAAACATATACAGATTACTGCAGGGACAGTTCCTGTTTCTGGTAGTATATCATATATTGACGAGGATCAATTTGATCAGATAAAAGACGATCTTACAATACTTTTAGTTCCAGCCGAAGGAATAGTTAGAGACCGCGTAATTCCTAATTTAGTATTGGATTCTGAAGATTCATGGAATGGAGAGTGGAATGCTATGGTTGAACCCGGAGATTGGACTGTCTGGGCATTTGTTTCCTCATCCTCTGATGTTCCATATCTTGTTTCTGTAGAATCCTTTAATGTCGGGGTAGATGGCGGATCAATCGATTCTGAATTATCACTTGGTGGTAAATTATTATTAGATACTGAATGGCTAGATTATGATGGAATATCTCATCCACTTACTGATATTGAATCGCACAATATTGTTATAAAATTACAAGACTCAGGAATAAGTTGGGATGAATCCTTAAATTCTGAAGGGCTATTAGAATTAATATTGCCAGTTGGAAGAATGGATGCTTCTAGTTCCTTTAACATAACTCAGGAAGAAAGAAATATGGATTATTATGGTGGTCAAGGGGCAACCATAAGACCATCTCAAGATACTCCTGTGACTACTCTTGTAATTGATAGATTATCTAAACAAGATATTTCTGTATCGGATATTGGAGATGGTTATGCTCTTCTCTCTCTTAATAATACAAATTGTACAAGTGATTGTGATTATGAAAATATTGAATTTAGTTTGAAGATAGATTATTTAGGTCATCAAGCATTTGATAGTTATTCGGTTACCGCTGTTGTCCCCGGGGCAGATGGTGAAGAATGGTCAGTCGAATTCAAAAACTCTACTGGCGAATGGTCATCGTCTACTACAATTGATCTTGGATTACAAAATACACTTGTTTTGAATAACTTTGATGTTCGTGTTAACCCTCCTAATGAATCAGTTGCTCATCACTTATCTAATGGTCACCAAATAAGAATCATCTTCACTACTGACCAAGGATATAGTCTAGAACATCCGTTATTGGTGAATGTGCCTCAGAATAATATGTTTACTTCAATAGGTTATGCTGAAGAAGTAATAGGTGTTGCTCCAGGTGCACCATCAGTTATCAATTTTGATTTTATCAATGATGGAAATGGAGATGATGTATTCACATTTGACTTTTCTGTAGATTCTGTGGAAAATTGGAATTTAGCAGGAATAAACTCTCAACCAATTGCTCCATTTTCAGAAGGACAAACTTCAGTAACAATTACTCCTCCAATTAATATGTCTGAAGAACCCTATAAACTAAGTCTTTCAGTAACTGATACTGCAGATAATTCCTATGGTCCATTTGACGTAATTATTCAAAAATCATCCCCGATATTATCTTTGTCTTCTTCATCAAAGATTCAACTATTGAGTGGTGATTCTGGGCCAATAGCTGGAGAAATTGCTACATATCTAGTAAAAGTAGAAAATGATGGACTTATTGATGCTGAATCAGTTGAACTCAATGTAATTCTTTGTGAGGATATTTATTGTAATGAAAGAATAAATGTCAACGGTTCTGATATTCGCAATGTACCTGCAAATGGTGAAGCTACTTTCTATGTCGAAATGAACTTCAAAAATATTGAAGTAGGAAAATATTTCGTCCAAATATACTTTACCGATATCCCTCGAATAGATTCCAGTGACCTTATGTCTTGTGTAGATCTGACGCCTGGACAGACAGAATGTACTATGGAAGCACAAACTCTAGCTCCTGGTACAGATACGGATCAACCTATTTTGGGTTATGCTGTTGGTATATTTTTATTAATCATAATTTTATATATAATCAGTCGCTCCACTAGAAGGCCGGGAGCACCATTCTAGAATCACTAATGATTACGGATGCGTATGATTTATTATGACACAAAATTTTGATAATTTAGAGCTTCTACCAGAGCCTGAAGATCCAGATATTCTGACTGCTATTGACAAGAATGCACCAGGATACCCGGGTCAGTTTTATGGAGTAAGCGACAAAGATGCAAAGATTTTACGTAGAGTTTTTGTACCTGTAAAACGTTTTATTTGGCCTTGGGGAGCGTTAGCATTCACATTTTTTACTGCCTTTCTTATAGTTGGATGGCCATTTATTGATGCCTTCCTTTCGCCATACCTTCCAGACTCTGAATGGGCGTATGAAGATACAGGGATTAGGGAAATACAGGATATGGGCTATCTAGGAGAAGGCATAAAAGTCTGTATGGTCGATACAGGGATAGATCTTAATCATCCAGATTTAATGCATATTTCTTTATCTGGATTTAGAGATTTCTATTATAACGATCATTCTAATATTAGAGATATAGGAGATAATTTTCATGGGACTCTGATGTCTGGCATATTACTGTCAAATGGAACATTCATTGGAGCGGCTCCAGAAATCTCACTATCTGTTGCAATATCTTTAGGGCCTTCAGGAAAATCTGGTCAAGAAGATATGGTTTCACAGGCAATAAGATGGTGCAGAATTTCGCAAGATGCAGATATTATCAGCTTAAGTCTTGGAGCTAATCCAGGAATTGGAATGGATGATGAATCTGAGACAGTCATTGCAGTTCAAGAAGCATTAGATGCTGGTATCTTTGTGGTCGCTGCTGCTGGAAATACTGGACTAGATGAAGAAATAACAGATGTTTCCATACCTGCCAATATCGAAGGCGTTATTTCAGTGGCTGCAACAAATAAAAATGGTAATATTTGGAAAAATAGTGCAATCGGATCAACTACAGATTCGTATACTGGGGAAGAAAGACTTTTCCCAAATCAAAAACCAGAGATTTCTGCCCCAGGTGTCAGAATATATTCTACATATTCATCTGATCCAGATTCTTCTCTTTATGCATATTCTTCAGGTACTAGTGATTCAACTGTTTTAGTTACAGGTGCTTTAGCATTAATTTTGGAGAGATATTACGTAGATATTGCGGGAGAAGATGGCAAAATAGATTATTCAGAAATCAATCGGGTTAAGTTAGCATTAGCAAATTCAGCAATTTCTGATAATCAAAATACACCTCATCATTCTCAAAAAGGATATGGTAAATTAAATGTTATTTCTTGGTCCGAGGAGATAAAAATTGAATTCGGTTTAGAGTAGAAAATTGAACAGATAATATATTCAATAATATGCATTCTATCATTGCCATAACTTCTATCTTTAAATGAACACAACACTCCTCAAACATTATGAGGGAGCGCTTTAGAGTGCATACTATGAGTAATGATGTAAGGTCAAGAAGTTCGTTTCTAGTTTTCTTAATGATTTCTAGCCTTCTAGTTTCATTTATCGGTCCAGTTTCTACAGTATCTGCCTCAAATGAAACCTCTGTAGGAACTATTACGGGTACTGAAACATGGTCTGGGCTTCATCAATTAACTGGAGATGTTACAATTGCAACAGGCGCGCAATTAATCATCAATCCAGGTACAACTATTTCTGCATCCAATGGAACACATATTGATGTAAGAGGAAGTATTTGCATAGGAGAAATCAGTTGTGGCGCTAGCTCTAATGCCAATCCAAGTCAAAAAATAACATTCCAATGGTCTGATCCAGTCAATGAAAGTGCTACAGGAGATTGTCTTGATTTAGAAGAAAATGGACAAAAGATTACGGTCACAGACCCCTCATGTTACGAAGGCATACTCATCAGGAGTTCTATCGACTTGTCATTAACAGGCATCAGATACTTGGTAATGGACGGGGCTTATGGTGTCCCTCATTTTATTGATACAGTAAATGAATGGAGATATGGGGCATTGGTTATTGACGGTGCCAGTCCTGTTCTCACAAATATAGATTTCAATGATATCAACACTTCTAGTGTTTTAACAACCAGTCTGGCTCAACCTACATTTATTGATAGCTCATTTTCCGTGGGTAATGATGATGAAAGCGGAGTTGGTGGTTCTGCCATGCAGATTTATGCCTCTGGATCTTCAATAGCACCATTCACATTAGATAATCCATATTTCAAAGATGGAACAGAAAGAGGTTGCGAACAAAACTCAGGAGGACGTTCTGCAATGTGGATACAAGACTCCTTTGTTGACATCGATAATGCTGATATTCAATTCGGAGATTATGGATTATCGATTCGAAACTCAGCCGGAGAAATATCAAATTCAGTAATTTCAGTTACTTGTACAGGTGTAGGAATTCAAGGTAAAAGAACTGTAAGTTCTAACTCTTTTTCGTTTGATGTACTCAATAATGAAATTACAACTGATCAAGGAGGACCAATAGTAGTTACTTCTCAAGGCTTAACAAATATAATTTCAAACGAAATTTCAGGATCCAGTCAGGGTTCGGGAATAGTAGTAGTTGCTAGTCAGGCAGAAATCCACAACAACGAAATCGGCCCAATTGGAGGTTGGAATGGAATATGGTTACGAAGTGCATTTGATGTAGTTATCGAGAATAATACTATTTCAGAAACTAATGCTGAACCAATTGTTGCAGGTAGTTATTACTATTCTGATACAGCTATCTCACGTTTATATCTTGCAAATAATGAAATAACAACAGATGGTACTGGAACGTGTTCAAGCAACAAGTGGTGGGGCGGTGAATTTGCATGTCCTGCTATAATGATATTTAGAACAGGATCAACTATCCATGATAATGATATTTCAGCAGGTGCTGCAAATGGAATTATGGCCCTCGGGTCGCTGTTAGATGTACAAAGAAATACATTCGATGGGGCATCAACAGGTGCAATAATAAAGCATTATAATGATGGTAGTGTGGGGAGTCCACAGTATGGCTCTCTAGCATTTTTTGCTGAGAATACATGGTTAAATATTGAAAAGACTTACAACATTACTAAGAGTTCTGTAACCGTTCAATCTGAGACAATACCTAGTGCACCTTCCGGCGAATACCCTGTCCGCCTTTCATGGCCCGACCAGGAGCCAGCACCAATTAATGAATTTCAATCAAGAATATTTCCGCCACCAATAAAGAGTGGCCCAAACAGTCCTGAGATTTTACCAAGAAATTTCCCGCTAGCACATGTTATGGACAATAACTCTACTGTATTTACGTTTTCCAATTTAACTAATCTAGATACTGATAATATCTTTATTGAAGCTCAACCAACTCCCTATGCAACTCAAGTTAGTCGTGCAGAATTAGTACGATTACAAGCACTTATCAACGGCCTAAAGGTATCTGATGCTTTAGTTTTGATAGAAGATGCACTTGGAAATGATTTATATTCTCTAACTACTGATGAAAATGGATATACTCCCTGGTTTTCTTTACCATCAAATTTTCATCTGGACTTCAGAGGATTGGGTGGCGGAGATAATCCGGATGGCTTTGCTGATGATGAATTTGAAGACTCATGCTTCGATGGTATAGACAATGATGGTGATTTGACTTTAGATATGGATGATGATGATTGCGACTACTCACAAGGAACTAGGGAACTTTCACGGTACTTCTACACAATATACAAATTTGATGCAGGTTATAAAACAGGAGAATTTACTCTCGATGAATCAACATATCAAGACTCTATAGAATTGGAAAATATCGCACCGACCGTTTCAGTAGTTCAGGATGATTATCATTCCTATAGAAACATCGTAAATATAACTGGAAGTGCACACGATGGTATCCTATCCAACGCATATGCAACTGATGATCTCGCACAGTGGAGTCAGCGAGGTTATGTACACAGCATAGAAGTCAAGAACCCATTTACGAGCTCATGGGAAACTGCTCCTCTTGCAGTGGATGACAGTGGCGCTGATTTCGCTAAAGTAACAAGATTTAATCATCCATTCAAAGATTGGTATTATGAACTTGATATGTCAGATAAACAAGAAGGAAATTATCTGTTTGAATTCCGAGCCTTCGATGGTACTGATTATAGTCCAATAGTTTCTAAAGTTATTAAGTTAAATACCGAAGCACCAACTATTTTGGTAACCAACCCTAGTTCACTTTCCACGCATTCCGATGGTACAATTCATTTCGAAGGGTATGCATCCGATCCTTACGGATGTGATATTGGACAATGCAACAAAGATATTGATAAAATCTATTTTTTGATTGAAGGACCACCTATTGGAGATATAAACGGTGATGGGATAGACGACACATATCGTGCGTCAGTCCCAGTAGATGCAAGCGAAATAGGCGAAGATGGTTATTGGAATTGGACATGGGATTTTAACTCACGACCCCGTGAATCTGCAGAATACACTGTTACAATCTGGGCTTCAGACTCTGACTTTTGCATTGGAGTGATAGATGTATGCCAATCATATACATTATCACTAATTGTTGATAATACCAATTTAGCACCAATTATTAATATTAATCAACCTGTAAATGGTATGCGTTTATCAGTTTCAGATTCAAATCTTGTTAGTGGTGTTGCTAGGGACTTTGATGGAAGTATTTCTAAAGTAGAAATAGAAGTAAAAGACATCGAACGAGATTTTATGATAGTCGACACAAAAACTATTATCGATTTCTCAGAAAATGGAGAATGGAATTGGACATGGGATACAACTAGTGTGTTAAGGCATGACGCAACATACTTGTTGAGATTTAGATCATATGATGGTTATGATTACAGTACATGGACTGAAATAGAGATTATTGCTGACAATCCTCCAGGTGAAAATAATACCCAGCCAATATTTACTGCTGATGGTTGGATGGAAAATATTGTATTGTATTGTGATACTATATCTAAAGCATCAAACAGATGTACTACTGCGGAAATAAATTTATTTGATTATTTTAGTGATTTGGAAGATAATATTGAATATATTTCTGTTTTCAATAATGATAATTTAACCTATGATGATAATTATGGCATAGTTGTTAAGGTTTCTAATTCTGGAATTGCTACTTATAATCCGACTGATATGAATTATTATGATACTGATATATCCACCTGGTCACTTCTGAATGTAATATTCGAAGCCAGTGATTCTGAGGGTTCTAAGATAAACTCAAATCCAGTTTCTTTTGAAGTAAAGCCTATCCAGTTTGTAATCTCAGAACCTGATAGTAATTCAGTTGATGATGAAGGAGTTGTAGTTTATTCTGGAGTTGGTTTGCCCGGTCAAAAGGTATCCGTGATAATTAATGGTAATCAAATAAATAGTACTATTGTTTCTTCTAATTCAACATGGGAATTGGGTGTCCCCGGTTCTAGAATCTCTGGTTCTTCAGTCACTCCTTCATTTGTAATGGGAGGGCAAGATCCTGTTATTGTTGAAACAATCTATAAAGGCACTCAAGAAGATAGTGGCTTCCCCACGGGGATTTTAATTGGTCTAGTTATAGTAATACTATTAATTGGTGCTTTTGGATATTTCTTTGTAGAGTTAGAAACTGATGAAGAACCAAAAACGGATATTGAAATAGATGAAAATTTCGGCCTAGAAAAACAAGTAGAAACTGATTCAAGTAAACTTGAGAAACATGAAGATCATCCAGGATGGTTATGGGATTCAGAAGAAGAAGAATGGATTCCGGACCCAGATCATTCTTGGTAATTGTATTAATATATTTATGATTAAATATGTTGTCAATTTAAAAAATGCATGAATCTTTTCTCACTAACATTATTGAATGATGATTCGGGTTGACCTATTATGCCAAGCGTTCCCTCAACTCGTCCTGGAGTCCAAGAAAGGATTTTTCTTCATCTCAGGGACTTTGTAGATCATTCAGGAAAGGTAGAAGTACCATTTGCATTATCTCAAATGGGTATTGCTAATGCTGTTGCAATAGCTAGATCAAATGTTCCGAGAGCCATTGCAGGTATGAAAGATAATGGCCAATTAATAGAGAGGCAAGCACATGTCGCTGGTGTATCAAGAAAAAGAAAGGCGTATTTTTTAACCTCAGAGGGTGCTAGAATTGCTGATGAAATTTGGGACAAAGTTTCCCAGCAGACTGTAAGGTTAATTCTTCCAGATGGGCGCTCTGAAGATGTTGCTTTGTCTGATGCTGTAGAAATGTCAGATTTGCCCCTTCGTCATGTTGACATATTGAGATATATGGATGAGAATGGTTCAGTAGATCTCTCTTCTTTATCACCTGATTTAATTGAGAGAGATCTATCAAAACATATCGAAAAGCAACTTGTTTCTTATCTCAATGATATTCCAAGAACTAGAAGATTCTTCGGTCGAGAGAAAGAACTGGATAATATGGTGGCCCTCCTAGAATCTAAATCAAACTCAATCTTAGTTCCCGGCATTGCAGGAATAGGAAAAACCGCTTTAGCTGCTAAATTATTAGAAAAATTTACTCATAGGAGAAATTTATTATATCACCGATGTCAAGACTGGGAAGGTTCTCGTTCATTCCTTGAAGCCTGTGCGGAATGGCTATCGGCAATTGGTGATAACAATCTTTCAGATTATATCGCTTCTACTCCGGTTCCACAATCTTCCATCTCTGTCAATTTAATTACTCAAGGTCTTATGGATTCTCCTGCTTTGATAGTAATAGACGATTTGCATAAAGTAGGAGATGAGTCTTTGATTTCTCTTCTAAGGGGATTGACTCTTAGAATATCCAATCTAAAAGAAGTTGGATTAGTGATGTTTTCAAGATCATTTAGGATGGTTGTACCAGAATCTGATTCAAGTGGCCAAATTGTTACTCTAGTTATACCTCTAGAAGGACTTGATGAAGACTCAAGTAAACAAATATTGACTACTATGCCAAATCTTGAAAATCAACAATTTATGCATATTTTTACACTTTCCAGAGGACATCCTCTTATTCTGGAGCTAATTAATAGAGGTAATGTTGGTGAAAAATTTCATTCAACATTAGAAGCCTTTGTAGATCAGGAAATTTTTAGTCGTCTTTCAGGATCTGAAAAAAGGTTACTGGGCGCAATAGCAGTATTCCGGGAACCAATCATTCTTGAAGCAATTAATTCTATTGAAAGTGAAACAGATATGTTAGATGAATTAGTTGAGAAAGGTCTTGCCAGACAATCCGATACAGAATCTTACGATGTTCACGATCTTGTTCGTGAATTTCTTGTAAGATCTATGGAAGAATCATTACGTCACGAATTACATTCTAATGCTGTTGAATGGTATAGGAATAAATATGAAAGTGCTGCTGATAGAATTGAATACATTCACCATTTACATTTCTCAGAAAATAATGAAGAATTGTCTAAGGTTTTAATCTCTGAGGGGCACGATTTAGTTAAAGCTGGCCATACTGAATTATATTCAATACTAAAATCATTAGAATCAGAAGATTTTGAAAACAATAGTTGGGGATTGATAAGGGAATTAAGAGGTAATATTCTTTCAATTCAGGGTCACTGGGACGAAGCGGAAATAGAATATGATGCTGCAATGAAAAGTATTGGTAAAAATAAGATGATTTCAGAATTATCCCGTCTTCTTTCGGCTAGAGCCGATATTGCTGTGAAGCGTGGAGCAATGGATGATGCTTTGGAATTACATAGAAAAGCATTGGAAATTCAAATATCAATCAGGGATGCTGTAGGAGCAGCAAAATCATATAATAATATGGGATATATTTTTAGAAGAAGAAAAGATGTTAGGCATGCATTAGAAGTGTATGGTAATGTAGAAGATTTACTTAAATCTGAGAATAATCCTGAATTATGTGATGCCCGTATCCGACTGTCTTCTGCATTTTTGGAAATGGGAGAGTTAGATAGATCCAGAGAACACGCATTACTCGCTTTCGAAGAAACTGAAAATAATGGCCAAGCATTCCTTCACGCTAGGTCGAGAGCAGTACTTGGTAGATATTATGCCAAAGTTTCTGATAACGAGTTAGCCTTACATCATTACTCGGGAGCTTTAGAAGAACTATCCAAACAAGATGATCCTAGAAGCGTGGTAGAGGTATCTTTGCTTCTCGGGCAAGTATTGATGGATGCAGGTAGAAATGAAGAAGCAGCTAATCATTATCTTGGAGGATTAGCAGTTGCTGAAGCAAATGATTTCCGTATGATGCAAGGAGAACTATTATCTAGACTTGGAGAAGTTGAAACTGATCGTTCACAAAGAATGAATTATTTACAAAGTTCATTATCCGTTTTCAGAGAATTAGGTGCAGTAGATAGGATGAAAGATGTTCAAAATTCAGTTCATAGAGCCATAATGGGTCATTAATCATAAAACTCTGATTTTTTCTT
Organism: Methanobacteriota archaeon; assembly: GCA_002712575.1. Lineage (GTDB taxonomy): Archaea > Thermoplasmatota > Poseidoniia > Poseidoniales > Thalassarchaeaceae > MGIIb-O3. The sequence continues at coordinate 20,412 of PATZ01000033.1, read as the reverse complement.
CATCCTGTTGACCCAGATAGTGACTAAATTCCGGACCTATTTGTCTAGAGATGGCTATATTTCCATTATATTTATCTCCAATATGGTATAATACTTCACTTTCTGCAAGGTGTGGTGCATTGTTTTTATGTGATAAATGACATAGAACTATACTCTCTAATTTTGTATGCATCACTTCAGAAAGTAATTTACCTGTTTGAAAATTAGATAAGTGCCCGCCCCTGCCAGAAATTCTTCTTTTCAGGGATTCAGGATAACTACTCATAAATAATTTTTTTTGATCATAATTTGCTTCTATTGAAATATGCCTGCATCCCTCAAGATATTTTTTTAATTCTATTGTAGATTCCCCCAAATCTGTAAGAAAGGCAGCTTTTTCACCTCTTCCACTGTTTGTAATAATTGCAACATTATCAGCTTTATCATGCGGAATTGGAACGCCTATAAAACTAAAATTATGACCGCATTCGACTATATCTAGGTTGTTAAACGTCTTACATGTATTAATTGGTTCCCAGCCCATTTTTATCGCTGTTTCTATGTTACAGTGTAATTCAGAGCCCCATTTTTTTGACGCTCTTTCTGCTGAGTTAGAATGATCTCCATGATGATGCGTAACAATAATTGCACTAATGTCTCCTCCTTCTAGGCCAATACTTTTCAGTTTCTTTTCAGTCTGTAATAGTGAAAAACCACAATCGATTAAAATATTCTCATTATCAGTGCTCAATAAAGTGGCATTACCCTTACTCCCTGAACCAAGATGAGTTATTTTTAGGCTCATGTTACACCTAGCGGCATGTATCTTGGTCTATGAATAAATGGTTTTTTCCAATACTAAATTATAGTTTTTTTATTGTTTTAATAATTCTTCAAATCATTTATTTTTTCTTTATGTCCGAACTACGCTCCATCAGTATGATAAATCACTTTACTCTGCTAAATCTATTAGTTGGTGAGTATCAATGCGCCGCAAACAAATAAGTGCCTTATTATTATCTTTCCTCATGTTGGCTAGTTTGGCATTTGTTTCGCAAACAAGGCCACAGTCATCAGTTTCATCTATTGATCCAAATGTAGCAGAGGGAGGAGATCCTCCAATTACAGATCAAGATGGAGATTTAATACCAGATATGCATGAATTTATTTTCAGTGAGGATATTAATCTCCAAATTAATTCTTTTAATTTGATTATAGAAGGATTAGATTCTTACAATGCAACCGATAATGTAACCGATCGAGATAAAGATGGTGCATCTGCCTTAATGGAATATTGTTGGCCATTTACCTTGGATGCTTGTTTAGATTCTGAAAAAAGAAACTCATTAACTGGTAAATCACCTGAGGAATCAATTTCTGGATTAAGGGAATATTTAGACCCGCGAATAGCAGACACTGATGGTGATGGATTGCCCGATGGTTATGAAATATATATGTGTACTAATGGAGGAGTTGGTTCTATTAACCCACTAACAAATGCTTGGGATTGCTTATATTTTGACCCTTTAGATCCTAAAGATTTGGTGGATGATTTTGATAGATGTGAAAAGGATTTTACTTGGGGCTGTGGAGACGGATTTGATTTTAATAAAGATGGTATTATCGATATAGGCGAGAGATTCACCAATACTGAAGAGTATCTTTATGGCTCTCCTGAAGATTGGATTACCGAAAGAGATGGCCTTTGGTGTGTTGGAGATATTCAAGGATTATCACCTTCTTGTCAAACTGAAGTCCAAAGAGCTACATTAGATGATGGTTGGCTAGGTACAGATCCAAGATTTGCAGATTCAGATTATTATGTATGGTCTGATTTTGAGGCTTTAGAACTCACCTCACTTGGAGATGGAATACCCGATGGTTGGGAGGCGTATAACGGACTTGATCCTAGGAATTCCTCAGATGCAATTACGGACTTGGATTCTGATGGTTGGGATGAGAACAGAGATGGTTACATAACTCCTGATATAACAATCTCAACATCTCACTGGGGTGAAGAATTTAGTAATTATGAAGAATATTTAGTTGATTCAGATTCAGGCTTTGGCGTTATACCAGGAATAACTGGGGCAAGAATCAATTCTGCAGATGGAGAATTAATTTCTTTGAATTATAAATCAGATGTAGAATTTGTTGATACCTCAATCCATAAAATAATTGCCGATTCTCAAAGAGATAGATTACTTGTAGGTTCTAAATACGGTATTACAGTAATAGATCCTTTTAGAAATACATCATCATTATTTCCCTTGGAACATGGTACAGAAATGAATGTCATGGATAAATACGAGTTAGGAGAAAAAAGCTACTTATTTTATGGAACTAATAAGGGATTGCACACAATCCAATTAGATAATGGATTACCTGTTACTGAATCTGAAAAAGTATTTACTTTAGGCCCCGTAGAAATAATTACTAAACTACAAACACAGAGTGATGATTTGAATTTATTAATTGCTAGTGATACCAAGATGTGGACAATTCAATTATCTGAAGATTTTGAAGATTCAGTTGAAGATGTCAAAATAGATTATTTAACTAAGGTTTCTAATTTAATCAATCACGAAAATGCATCTATAACTACATCCGTCCATGTTGAGATGCAAGGGCGAATTCCTATACTATTCGTAGGTACTGATTCTGGTTTAATCGCTTGGAATACTACAGATGGAACAAATTCTATTGGAAATCCTTATTGGGTATTCAATAGAACTAATGCTGAATATTTTATTAATGAGAATATTTATGATTCCACAGCTACTCCTAGAGTAAATATTTTACAAAAGGAGGAAAATGATGGTGCAACTCCTGGTCTATGGCTGGGCATGTCGGGAGGTCTTTATCTTGTCGAATTGGATATTATAACTTCTCAACCCACTGAAGCTTTCAATAGTGACAGGATGTTAAATATAGAAAATATTCTAGATGGCGCTAATGATATCAGATCTGTATTTTCATACCAGGGAATGGTGATAATTGGGTCATCATATGGCTCATGGTGTCTGGAAGGTAGCGCTCAAGATGGCATCCTTGGCATGTATCTAAATCAAACTAGGATTCCTGGCTTAGTTACCTCATTTGCAATGATAGAAAACCAAGGACAAGAGTGGATTTTTGCAGGTATTTCACCAGGAAAATATATGAATATCGCTTCATTAAACCCATTATCAAATGACTCCGATTTAGATGGTATGAATGATGGTTGGGAGTTTATCAATGGTTTAGATCCTACAGATCCATTTGATGCAGCGCGAGATCCTGATTATGATGGAGTTAGATATTTCACAGAAGAAGGAGTATTATTTGATCGATTGTGGACTAATTTGGATGAATATAGATTTAGCTCCATTTCTGATGCAGGAGTAAATAGTACAGATCCTAGGCAAATGGACTCAGATGGAGATGGACTAACTGATGGAGAAGAATATTGGGGCTGGTTTACTGATTCAACCATTTTTGAATGTCACTATCTAAATAAAAATTATATTTGTGATGAAGAGACTGGTATTGATGCTCTCAAAGTTCACATGGAAGGGTGGCTTGGTTCAGGTACTGGAGGAGGAACAGATGGTCCAACTGATCCCACTAATCCAGATTCAGATGGAGATGGTATGCCAGATGGATGGGAAATAGAAAACAGAAGATGGATTGGCGATACTTATACAGGCGGTAATTCTTGGTCTTTAGATCCTAGAAATCCTCTAGATGCAGATCAGGATGCAGATGGTGACGGTTTGAGTAATTTATGTGAGTACAGGTGGAGCAATTTACTAGATTTAACTCTACGAGAAGGTTTGGATAGTCATGGGGAATCTGCTGAAGCTGCTTTAAATTGGTCTCGTACAGACCCTAATTCAATAGATTCTGATGGAGATACGATACCAGATGGATGGGAAGCTAGATATAAGTGCAGTTGGTCTCCAAGAAATGCAGGCATAAATCCTCTAAATGGCTCAGATTATCTAAGTAATCCAGATGGAGATGGTTATGATGTTAATCATAATGGAGTATTAGAATTAAATGAACAATTAGTTAATTGGATGGAATATTATTTGATGTCAGATATTTTGTACCAATCTAGTACTTCTTCTGGAATATCCTATCCTGATAATTTCTCAACAAAGCTATCTCATGAATCATGGGAAGGATTAGCAGACACTTCTTTTGGTGATCAATCTACTGTATTTTACTCTTTTTTGGTTGATGGTATGATTCCTTCAGACTTAGGGACATCTGATCCATTAAAGGCTGACTCTGATAGAGATGGTATGCCAGATGGTTGGGAGTTTTACCATGCCAGGTGGAGTATTTTTGATCAAAAATGGTCATTAAATCCTGTAAATGAAAAAGATAACCTAGAAGACTATGATGGAGATGGAATGAATAATTGGGAAGAATATAACTCAATTTCAACTAATTTAAGTGAAATTGATAATTCTATATCTTCTCCTCAGTTTTTCTTAATGAGCGTCTTAGGTGAAATAACTCCTGTCCCTTGGATAGGGGCTGATTCAGCATTATCTTTTGGAGACTTTATTTCAGAAGAACAGATAAATTTAACTGGCCTTACTACAGATCCCAATAATCCAGATTCTGATGGCGATGGTATTTTAGATGGCATAGAATTATTATTCACTCAATGGAACTCAACAGATCAAGTCTGGACTCTAAACCCCTTGGTTCCAGGGGATGGATATTATGATTCTGACAATGATGGTATAACCGATATTGTAGAATTAAACATGACTAATAATAATCCTGTAAATGGCGGATTGTCTCCTTATGACGCTCCTAAATTCTGGGATGAAGCAAATTCAATAGATTATCAAGAATCAATAAATAGAATTTACAGAATAATATTTTCCAAAGAAAGTCGTGCCGATTTGGCTATGGAGCAATTTGTAGATTGGGAGTCCGGAAAACCAGCAAAACCACTGTTGGAATCAATATTTGGAATTACTGATCCTAATTCTCAAGACACAGATAGAGATGGTATGAGCGATGGTTATGAATATTGGTTCACAGAGTGGAATCTTGAAAATAATTCATGGTCTATGAATCCATTAACTGATTACGATGTAAATTTTGACTCTGATCAAGATTCTTTCGATTGTAATGGAGATGGTGAAATATCTGATTCAGAATCTTTCGATAATTTGGCAGAATACGATTCAAGAGTATATGGTAAGAGACTTGCTATAGATACTATTCCAAATGGTTCAGGTCTTATTTCATATGGTTCTGATGCAATTACTGCTCAAATTGAAGAGAATGGACTCTCGCCTTCGGCTGCGAAAAGTATTCTATACACTTTATTTTCTTCGAAGAGTGCTTCTTCATCAGAAAAAATAGGTCTGATAAATGAGGTTGATCCTAATAATTTTAATATCAGTTTGGCAGGTATTAGTGACCCAAATGATGCCGATTCAGATAGAGACGGTATGTCAGATGGTTGGGAGTATTGTTATTCTATTTATGGTGAATTTTTACCTGTAAATGCTTATCGCTGGTCATTGAACCCGCTAAACCCACTAGATATCTCTTATGATCCTGATTCAGATGGGTGGTATGATAGATCATTTGATGATACTCCTGCAACTCAAGGAAAATGGGTCGATCGACAATTTATCGAAGATTCTGATGGAAATCAGTTGGAATCCGGAGTTTTAGAGTTATATTTCAATAATTTAATGGAATATGAAAATGGTACTCACCCTCTAGATGATGATTCAGATGACGATTCAATAATCATGATTCCGATTTTTGAGAACGGTCTTGTAACAAGTTATACCAGAGACAGAAGTCTTTCCGATGGTCGTGAAATTTTCAAATATGGAACAAATCCACTTGATAATGATACTGATGGAGATATGATGCCAGATTTTTATGAATATTCAAGAGGATGGAATGAGACTAATGACAATTGGTCTTCTTATCTACAAATTGCTGTGGAGTGGTATCAAGTATCTTCTACTAATTGGAAACCAGTAGATGTCTCAAAAGGTTACATATCCAGACCAGCGTTAAACTGGACATGGTTTACTCACGACCCGACTAATCCAAATGATGCGGGTCAAGATGCAGATAATGATGGAGATTGGGTCTGTTCTTCTGGCTCGTGTATTTATCAACCATATACTAACTTCCAAGAATACTATGCAACAGTCAATGCGACCCTTTCTTCACCTTCTCTCGTTCGTGCCGCTAATTTATATGATTGCTCAGGAGATATTGTTGAAGAATGGTGGCAACTCAGAGAATCCTTGTTAGGGACCTGCTCGGGTAATACTGCAATTTCTACCAATTATTTACGTATGAATAGAATTAGTGAAACTGATTCTCTTTATGCGTTAGTGATTAATGACAATGATGAAAACTATGAAATTATCAATGCATCCGATGATATAATTCTAACAAATGGGGCTTGGACAGATCAATACAATAGATTTGCCGGCGATCAGTATCATCTACCAAATATCGGACTTGGTGAATATGTATTTGGTTGGTGGAATCTAGATTTAGATGGAGACATGATTGCCGAAGGAACTGATCCAAAAAATTGGGATACTGATGGAGACTGGCTTAATGACTATTTTGAAATTAATGATGATTTATTGGACGGAATTAGAGGCAATAGTGGCTCACCAATAAGATATGATGATAGAACAACATAGTGTCTAGTTAATTTGTAGATGTGTGGTGGGATGATTATGTCTGAAGATAATTACGGAATTCCGAACATTAATTCTCCGGTTGAAGATAAATTATTATTTCTTCAGGAAAATATGGTTAACTTTGTTAATCAATATAATCTTCCACTGGTGGAGGTTTCTTTAGTACTATCTAAATATATAAAAATTCTATCAAAATCCTTGGAATCTGAGGCAAAAAAAGAAAATGAGATTATACCAGACTCCATACTGTCTCCTTTTCCAGTAAAAGATTCCACTCAGCCATCTATTATTTCCTCATTCCCATTGGAAACTATACTGGAAAATGTTGACAGAGATAGAATGGATATTTTCGATACCATTATTAGAACAGTCATTAATTCTACGGAACTTCCTTTCATAAATGCTATTACACTACTAAGAGATTGGGAATCAATAACTCGTAACCAATTATCCCAATCTACTAAGCCAGGACATCTTTTTAGCCCTATTGAACTACCTGAAGACTTTTAACTCTTAGAAATATTTTTTAAAGCAATTATTTTATTTGAAAACCACCATGAATCTATAATTGACCAAATGTATAGTATTGGCCAAAGTAGTACAGTCAATATCAATGGCAATTGTATTAAAGTCCATCCAAATGCTTTGTTATGTTGGCCATTGAAATGTTGCCCTAGATAAACGAAGGGAACTAATGAAACAAGTATGGAAAAAATAGGCCTAAAAGCCCCCCAAGGCCCAACTCCTCCACTCAATTCATGCCATATTACCCTCATTACGCCTAGACGACTCACATCCTCGTCTTCGGTTTTAACGGTGACTGCGTATTCCTCTGCCACATCAAAGCCTACATGTCTTCAGCAATCAATTTAACGTAATAAAAACATACTAATGAGTGATTTATTCTTCTTCCCATGATGTCGAAATAGTTGGATTACCAAATTTATCAAACCACTCCACTGGCTCACCTCTTCTATTCATGGCCAAATTATCTTTAACTTGTCGAGGAATTTCCTCTCTGCCAGGATGCCAATTTTCATCTTCAAGCCATATTTCTAAGTTTTCTTTTTCTATTTGGATATCCAATATTCCTCCCAATGGTTTTTCATCAATTACAAATGATATTTTACCCTTTATTGCAGCTTGCCTAGATATTGAGAAACTTGTGTTATTAACATTGATATTCATAGTCATTGCATCAAAAGCTGTATCCAATATCCTCTGAGAAGTGACAGATTGCATGAAAATATCCATCGAATTAGAATTTCCACTTACTTCAATAACTTCTCTTTTAGTAGGAAAAAGCTCCTTTTTTAGGATTTTATCGGTTTTCCAATCTGGAAATATATTATTTATGGAATAAATGACTTTCTCTGCATCTTCGTGTGGTTGAATTTTCGTGGAGACTTTTATCGTGTATGTCATGATAATACCAGAAGGCATTAGGCCATATTATTATCTATCAAGGTTACATTTACGCGAATACTTCAAACCATAAATTATGAGGCAGGTCTATGGCAAAACGTTCATCCTTGATGTCCCTCGCTCTTTTGTCGGCGCCAATTTTCTGTCTAACTGCTTTGAGAACTATCTTGCCTGCTTTAGATGGAGTACTTTCAAATGACACGTTATCAAATTTACTTGCATATGGTTTTTCACTATTTTTAGGTTTTTTAATGGTTCTAAAATATAATATTATTGAAGATCATGAATATCATCGCTCAAAAGCAATACGTAAACTTTCGAGTTCGTATAAATTAGAGGATAAGGGATTATGGGAAGATAGTGATTCCATAATAAGAGATTTAGAACTGAAAGCTAAGGGCAATTTCAAAGGTAAGAATGCTTTAAAATCTGAAAAGTTAATGAAAGGACAAATTGGAAATATCAATAATGAAAAATCTGATAATATTTCACTAAACGATTTTGAAAAAAATCTAGAAATAATGTCTGATAAAGAAAACATTGAAGAAAATGATCATGGAAGTATAAAAACATCTATATTTTCGAAATTCAAATCAAGATTGGATAAGGTTATTGATAATGCCGCGCTAAAAGAGATAGACAAAAGTAAAAATAATATCAAACCAAAATCATATCCAGAACTTGATATTTCGCCAGATGATAAATGGAATACATCAGGGTTAAAGAGAATCAATAAAGTAGTGACATGTAATTCTTGTCATTCGTTGAATGATGGGGAAACAAATTATTGTGGAGCTTGTGGTAATTATCTTTCTTGAAAAGGGAACGGTTGAAAAAAGTCGGTGTTTAGGAAAGGCTGGGATTCATATGGTTGATAAGCGGGATTACTATGAAATTCTAGGTATTTCCAAGGAATCTAGTGAATCCGAAATCAAAAAAGCATTCCGAAGTCTTGCTAGAAAATTTCATCCAGATAAAAATCCCGATGACCCCAGTGCTGAGAATAAGTTCAAGGAGATCCAAGAAGCATATGCTATTCTATCAAATCCAGAAGAAAGACGAAAATATGACACCTATGGACACAACAGGCCTGGAGGTTCTCCATTTGGCCCAGGAGGTTTTCAAGGGGTCAATATTAATATTGATGATTTATTTGGAGGAGGCTTTGAAAGTATTTTTGGTCAAATTTTTGGTAGCACTCGATCCAATAATCGTAGAAAAAAAGGAGGAGATTTACTTGTCAGGCATACAGTTCCATTTCAATCTGTATATGATGGCCTCGATGATGAACTAGAAATTGAAGCCTTAACGTCATGTAACAATTGTAATGGCAGTGGTTCCAGGGATCCTAATGGCACTAGATCTTGTCCATCTTGTAACGGCAGAGGGAGAGTTCAAAGAATAGAAAGAGTAGGGCCTTTTGCACAACAAGTTGTTTCTGATTGCCCATCTTGTAATGCATCGGGGACTATAGTAACTAACCCTTGTAAATCTTGTAATGGTGCTGGGAAATCTTATCAAAATAAAAAAATAAAATTTTCTGTCCCTCCTGGAATTGCATCAGGAAATAGAATAAAAATTTCCGGTCAGGGGGAACCTCCACGAGGTAATATTGGAGAAAATGGAAACTTATTTATTGAGATAGAAGTTCTAGATCACCCTTGGTTTGAAAGAGATGGAGCAGATATTTTAATGGCGTTACCTGTTAATTATGCAGACTTGCTATTGGGAAACACTGTTACAATACCTCATATTGATGGTAAAGAACTCCAAATAAAAATACCTCCAAATTCTAAACCTGGAGATACAATAGCATTACCAAGACGTGGTTTGCCGCACATGAGATCAAGTAGAGGGAGAGGATCAGTAACAGTGTTGTTGAAATTAGATATCCCAAAAAAGATTTCTAGGTCTTTAAAAAATAAATTAAAAGAATTAAAATCTGATATTAGTAATTCACTATCTCTTGAAGATAGTATAATTGAAGAAGCCAATAATCGTAGAGGAAAATAACTATTCTTCTTCCCAATTTATTGTTTTATTTGAAGCGGCTGCAACAGATTCTCCATTTACTATTCCAGAAATTTGAAAATTCATATTTGTTGGTTTATTTTTCAATCCAATCTTTAGGAAAAGATTACTTTTGGGTTTTAGACTATCCAAATAAATTTCATCTTCTTGAAAAATCTTTTCTGGAGCAATAGTATCTATTCTTACCATTTCTCCCTCGGATGAATATATTCTGATTGCTGCCAAATTCCATGCGTGCCTGTTTATCTTAATTCCAAGTAAAATATCTAAATTACTTATCTTCCATAGGTATATCTCTAAATTATCTGTAATATGCCTGAGGGTGGGTTTGCCCCATTCTTGTATCACCGAATCCCATGGGCTATCTCCAAGTTGATGTAAAGATGAAAGAATTATTTCTTTATCTATTTTTTTCTCTATCCTATGCTTTAATTTATTTAACATTATTAATTCATGTTGCTCAATATGAATACTATTCTTATCGCCCTTAAATATAGTATTTCTATTCCACCAAATNACNATAATCATTGGCGTTAGNAACATTACTCCAGCAATTATATAGAAGTTNGTAAANAATCTTGATAAATCTTCTAATTCTCTATTCTCAATCTGATATTNTCTAATTTCTGGTGCTNTGAAATGATAATTTATAAGTTCCGAGCTACTATTATTTTTTTCAATTCGNATTGCATGAATTCCTTNTGGAGCAATTATTAANNTCTGATCNGTNGAATTAATNATNGCTCCACTAGTTTGATTTAGTANTAAAATTTTGAAACTTACTNCNCCTNCANTATNATTGAAATAAACCTTTGAACCATTNTCATNAGTAACTTCAAAAGCNAAAATATCTATATAATCNTGNATCCCTAAANTTCCAGAATATTCTCCCATTCCTGNATCTACTAATTCCCAACGTTCGTCCCTTGTTTCTGGTTGCCAGATAAAATCNGGNGCATCTCCNATACTCTTTCCNTCTCCGTAANNATCAGTGTTTATTCTTATCGACCATGGTTGTGTAAAATTCGATTTTATTCTAAACTCNATTGAGATTGTNAAATATGTCGAATTTATTNTTTCNGGACACGAACTTATATTTTCTAAATATTTNATTTCAATNGAATTTATTTCATGAATAATGATATCCAATNTNAAATCATTAGGNAAATGNCAAATGGGCTTTATAGACATCTTAGAACCTAGTTCTATTAGGACAGAATCGCCTTCTNTATCTGAAGCAGCAATNTGNCCATGATAAGTATCNTTGAACGCTAAGNCNTCNCCATGTGTCCATGGATTTGTCAACTCNCTCANGTCTAAGGATTCTCTATTTGCATCATATCTNACAATTTCAAATTCATATGTAGAATANTCNGATTCAACCGATGAAATCACTCTTAGCCATAATTCACNTTCTGGATATTCAAAAAAATATTCAGTATCATGTCCAGAANTNAGGCTTNCTATTCGCTCCTTTATTTCATTATTCCTCATCCATATTTCTATTTCCATTTCACTAGAAGATCTAAAATTTGGNAGTAATAANACATCTCCTTCATTTCCTACTATCCTTANTGCATCCTTNTCATTAAGNGATTCTAAAGCGCCAGCAAAAACAACTCCTTCTGNCTCAAGATNATTTGATTNGCAACGATTCATTTGGCANNGTGAAAATGTTTCTATCTCTTCGAAATCTTCTTGTTGNCTNGGAGAAGGTACTATGTCGGGCAAATCNCNNTTCTCNCTCCATATTNCNTTACTAATTATGGAGTCAAATTTAATCAATTCTTTACTAATNNCNTCTTCTAATAGTAANTGCCATGAGATATTTCCTTCAACTANNCCCTCCCATTCTACNNTNTGCGGATCTGAATTTGTNTGAATTAAACCACTATTATTNACAATTAANTCCATTCCTTGACATGCAGTTTGTTCACAATTATATTCTAACCAAACAGGACCAGTCGTATTTATTGAATNACTAAAAATTTCTATCTTNTCNTCACTTTNGGCATTCACTCCTATTAAAGTNTATGATATTGCTAAAATAATAGTCAAAACACACGCCGCTACTCTTCCCACGNTTTATCGAAAGACTCTTTACATTAGAATCCTTCAAGCGAAATGTATCACTCGTAGTTAATATGGTGGCGCGNCCCTTGGCNCGTGGTGTNGATTCTNGAATGCGTTTTTCTCGTATTTTTTCNCTAGGAGATAGAAANAANCCTACTTCATGGACTCCTGCTNTNATTTTGAATGAAGATGATCCNNCNCTCCCTATTTCATTAGCTCCCTTTATTTCATACAGGGACTCTACATCTTTACCTGCCAATATTTCNATTACTACACGGGGNAAATTTTGTTATCCATTTGATTCTNNAGATACATGGTNTTCAGTTGAAGGATTAACTCTNCCTCCNAGCCTAGNAGATTCTNATTCNGGTAAATTAAGTATTNGTGGNGAAATATTNCTTGTTTCTTGGCANTCACTACATCATGATAAATCTCTTCTTAATGANGAAATTGAACCTTCTATAGTTATTTTAGTTGATTCTCCNCAACTTGTACAGACTCAAGGCATGNTAGTTGACGCTNTAGATTCCATAAGAATAAGATTCCCTTCTTCTCTAATTTGGACTCCTGGTATTGGCGGACCAGATAATTGTGCTTTACTATCATGGTTAGGTGTTGATTTATTTGATTTATCTCGTTCTAGAAGTGCAGCCTCTCTAGATATTCTTCTCACTACTTTAGGGCCTAGGGAAGTGGACGATTCAATGAATGAAGTGGCAGATATGAACGCTCAGTGTGAAGAGTGGAGAAAATCAATCTCTGCAACTAGGGCAGCAATAAGGGATGGTTCTCTAAGGGAATTAGTAGAAAAACAAAGTCTTTCTAGTCCTAGATCTGTTGAAAGACTCAGAATTCATGATATGAAAATCAGCAATCAACAGGGAGAAAGATCTGGACTTTCAAGAATATTGGGAAATAAAGCAAGATTACGTTGTAATTCCTTTACTAGTCGTTCAGATCCTTTAATTCAAGATTGGCACAAGAGAATCTCTTTTGATCATACTCCTCCTTCTCATCAAACGACGGTACTAGTCTTATTACCTTGTTCAGCAACCAAGCCTTACAGACTTTCACAAAGCCATCAAAGGTTTTCCAAGTCTATCAATACAAGAGGTGTTCATGAAGTCATGGTCACTGCACCATTGGGTCTTGTTCCTAGGGAACTAGAAGATATCTGGCCTGCAAGTAATTATGATATTCCTGTGACAGGAGAATGGGATATAGATGAGTTGAGAATCATAAAAGAAATGTTTTTTAATTTAGTCAGTAGGGTTGGTTATTCAAGGATAATTAATCATTCTGGAATAGATTTTGGTGAATGTGAAGTAGAAATTATTGATACTAGGAAAGATTTTTCTGCTGGCTCTAATGAAGCCCTTTCAATGCTTAATGATGAGGTAAATAAGGCTGTAGAGGACTTTAAATTACCAAAAATAAAAGAAAATATCCATCGCTTAGAGAAGCTTAAATCACTTTCTAGATTCCAACATGGAAGTGATTTATGGTTAGAGGGTTCAAAAGTTGAAGGTCGTCCTCCAATTTTTACCATAAAAAAAGACGGGCTACAGTTAGCTCAATGGAATCCCAGAAGTGGTAGATTCGCGTTTTCAAAATCCTGCCTTAAAATTCTTGATAAGCATGATACTCTTCCAAGAGTTTTTTTATACCAAGATCATTCTTGGAAAGGAGACCTTTTTTCTACCAATGTTAGCAGTAAAAGTGGGGAAATTAGACGTGGAGATGAAGTACTAGTTTTCCAAAATAATCGACTAATTGGTTCAGCAAGAGCTGAAGCGCCGGGTTGGGAATGGCCAAATGGGCCAGGAAGATTAGGTAAAGCACAACACCGCCTTTGATGTATTTTATCTGCATTTATATCCGTAGCGATTAAAGAGGAAGGGTTAGTCGCACGCTTGTCTAAGGTGGTTATGAATGGGACGTATGCATAGCAATGGCAAAGGAAGTAGCGGCTCAAAGAAGCCCGATTCCTCTGCCCCTTCTCCTTGGTCAAATAGTGACAAGAAAGAAGTAGAGAAGTTAATAGTCGAACTTTCAAATGCTGGAAATTCTACTGCTACTATTGGTACTATCTTAAGAGATCGCTATGCAGTACCTGATGCAAGATTAGTGATGGGGGAAAGAATTTCAAAAATTCTTTCAAGAAATGATATCACTACGACATATCCTGAAGATATGATGAATTTAATGCGTCGAGCTCTGGGATTAATTGATCATTTGAATAATAATTCTAAAGATTTGCACAATCGCAGACAGTTAGCATTATGTGAATCAAAAATACGTCGATTATCACGTTATTACAAGAGAAAGGGAACTCTTCCTGATTCATGGACATACAAAAGAGATCAATTAAGACTAATGGTAGAATAATTTTTGATAGAAGTTTTCATTTACTTTTTCTACTTCGTAATCATGATGTATGATTTACTTCAGGACGATTTATTTTCTTCTGTTTCTGATATTTTTCTAGAGTTCTCATCTAATGTAAAAAATTCTAGAAAAAAAATATTTTTATTTGCACCTCCTACTTTACATGGTGCATTAGCATTAATTCCTCTTGAAGCCGCTTTATTGGATGAAAATATCCCGTATCGTCGATCATTTTCTGAAGATAATAAAACCAGTTCCTCTTGTATAAATATTTTAAAAAAAGATATTCTATTAGGATCTAATCTAGAAAATAATAGTTCTTCCCTTACAATCTCAAGTAAAATAGTCGATGGACTAAGTGGGGCACATGGAGATCGTAAACAAGGTCCATTGAATTCAATATTACAATCACATGCACTTGCACAGGCCATATCTCCTTCCAGTCCTAGATTGAAATATTTACGGCCATGGGCTTTATCGGGTAATTGGATCGATGATTCGTTGGATAATACATATGATCCAGTTTTTTCAAAAATTAAAGAAATTCTTGTAAAAGAGGGAACTATCAAAACAGTTCCAATAACAGAAGTTAAAAAACCATATATGGAAAATTACAGTTGGATTGATCAAACGGCTCTGACTAACTTGTCTATTTCTTGGAATGAACTTGATATTGAGAATAAATCAGTTTTAATTTCAAATTTAGTTAAACCAGTTTTGAATAAATCTTTGCCCTCTACTGCTCGTATTGAGGAACTAATATGGAATTGTATAGTTGGAAATGACTGGCATACTGACTTGGCAGGTCAATTATCAATACTGGAGAAAAGTTGGCATCTAAAAGATGGAAGATTACATGCCGACAATTTGATAGAAAAATTATTGACAAGAGGGCATCTATGAAACTTACTCCTCAACATTAAATCTCTGATAAACTTCATTCGTAGTTTGAGTTACTCTAATGAAAGTAGTACATTTAGGTAAATCTTTGATTCTTCTTGCGCCAACATAGGAACAAGCAGACCTTAAACCCCCCAATATCGATTGAATAGTATCTTCCATTGGGCCTCTGTATGGGACTCGAACTTCTTTACCTTCAGGCGCCCTGTGTTTGGCAATTTCTCCATAATGTGTTTCCATTGCCTTTGCCGATGACATTCCGTAAAATGATTTGTACATTTTACCATTCTCTTCTTCGACTATTTCTCCTCCGGACTCATCGTGCCCGGCAAACATTCCTCCCAACATTACAAAATCTGCACCTGCAGCAAATGCCTTTGCAACATCTCCTGGGGACGAGCATCCTCCATCTGCCATAACATGGCCTAGTAATCCATGTGCTGCATCAGCACATTCAGATATTGCAGACAATTGTGGGTAACCTACGCCCGCTACTTTCCTTGTTGTACATACAGAGCCAGGGCCAATTCCAACTTTTACTATATCAGCACCTGCGAGAATCAATGCTTCAGTCATTTCTCTTGTTGCAACATTTCCTGCGATAATTATCTTGGAAGGAAATTCTTCTCTGACTCTTTTTACAAATTCAAGAAAAATTTCTCTATAACCATTTGCAACATCTATGCATATCATTTTTAGATTTTTATTAGTTGCAACCTTTCTCCTAACTAGATCAAAACTATTTTCGGTTGATCCGCATGTTATTGCAATATATTCTGGCTCAATTCCTTGTTTCCAAGCTTCAGAATATTCTTTTGTGGAATAAAATTTTTGAGTACAAGTTAGCATTTTATATTTTTGTAAAATTTTGGCAACAGAGAATAATCCGGTGGTATCCATGTTCGCAGACACTATTGGTATGCCACACCATTTTTCGTCCGAATGTCGAAAACTAAATTCACGTTCTAAATTAACATCAGATCTAGAAACAAGGGTACTGCGCTTCGGTCTTATTAATACATCATTAAAAGTTAGCTTAANATCTTGTTCTACACGCATTCAGACCTTAATTATCGAATGTACAAACACTTAAGATTGTTCTGAAAGAATTTNATATTAATTTTNGTNATATTTTTTTTCATTCATTTCCTTCACGGAAGAGACTTATTCTTTTCATCTTCATTTGTAAATTAGATTCAATTATGCTTACTACCTCCTTTACAAATTCAGCCTTCAAGCAAGATACTTGACCTTCTTGAGTGTCAATTACCATAGAGGCTAATGCCCAAACAGATTCTTCTACAGGATTGGAGAATATTTCTTTCATGTCTCCAATATGAGTCTTAATTTCTTCACTAATGCCTATTAAATCAATTATTTGTTTGATATAGTGTTCCCAAAGAATAAGTAGATTATCCCATTTTATTATGTCTACTTCTCCTTTTAAAGGAGGCAATATTTCAATTAAAGCACGTGAATATAATTTGCCATTAGGTTCTTCCTCCAAATATCTTTCTTCTAATTCACTTACAGATGGGAATATACTGCCAAAATCCTCTGGTGGCAATGACGGTTCTATTAATGAAATAATCCTAAATCTTTCTTTACCAATAGCATCATACATTATATTTGTACCCTGTTCCTCCATTTTTTCTACTTTTACCAATGTACCTATATCAAAAGGAATAGACCAACTATTCAACATTTTCATTGCGGGATTGGACATTACGTGTCCATAATATAAATCATCTATTACAACATCATCTAACATTTGTTTATATCTAGGTTCAAAAACGCGCATAAGCATTTTCTCTCCAGGCATTAATAATGAATTGAGAGTAAATAGAGGTATTAGTTTTTGATTATCTTGTAAGTAAGTAATATCTTCAAAATTACATATATCCATGTTGATACTCACACCTTTAATGATATGAATAGTTGTCTATATTATTTAACAAATTTATACTTGATGGAATAAGAAAGTAACTCGGGAATATTTTTTTCAACTATGATGCAGAGCATGCATCGTGGTTGTTGATACCAAACCGAATTTTGGTAAAATTAGGTTCAAAGGGGAACTTAGACCATCCCAAGTAGATTCTTCTAGTATTGTCAGCAAGCAATTAAATAAAGATGATAAAAATCTACTAATAGTTGCACCTCCAGGTTCTGGTAAAACAGTCTTAGGATTATATATATGGTCCGATTTAGTTAGATTACCAGCATTGATTTTAAGTCCCAACTCAGCAATTCAAGCCCAATGGATAGCAAGGGCGAGAGAACTATTCGACTTAGATGGGAAGGATCATAACATAGGCACGTCTTCTAGAAAAGATAGTTTACTTACTTCTTTAACATATCAATCCATCACTCTTCCAAAAAAGAATGATGATAATTTAGATGATGCTGCTATGGCAATTTGGATTGAAAAACTTATTTCTGATGGCGAAGCCTCAAATCATAAAATAGCCAAAGAATGGATATATGATCTTGAAGAACATAACTTGCATTATTACAAAGAAAGATTGGGTATTTATCGAAAGAGAGTAAGGGATGATTATGCAACAAAGGGAAATGCATTATGGTTATTGCATGATTCAGCAAAAGAGAAATTAGAGATACTAAGAGAATCAGGCATTGGACTAATAATTCTAGATGAATGCCATCACTTATTGGGTCATTGGGGGAGAATTTTATCCGATATCCGTGAATATTTTGGAAATCCCATAGTCTTAGGTTTGACTGCTACGCCTCCAAATTTTGATGGGATTAATTTAGTAGATTTAGAACGTTATCAAGAGTTTTTTGGAGAAATTGATTATGAAGTACCAGTCCCTGCTCTTGTCAAAAATAACAATCTTTCTCCTTACCAAGATTTAGTTTATTTCGTTAGACCTACGACTGATGAGTTGGAGTATATTGCTAATGTTGATAAAGATTTTAATAATTTGATGGAAGAGATTAGTAGAAAACCAAATTATGATTCTGAAAATAGATGCCAGGGATTAGATGCCTGGTTATTTGATGTGCTCTCCAATCTTGATTTACCTGGAGGTGCNGCAAAGAATTGGAATTCTTTTGTTAAAAGAGATAAATCTTTAGCAAATCTCTCAAGATTGTATTTATTTCAAAAAGGATTGAGTTTACCTAGTACAACGCCTCCCTTGGAGAGAAACATAATTGATGCCAATCTAACTCAACATGCCATCTTATTGCCTTTACTTGACAGATATATAAGAAATGGATTAATACGCTCAAAAAGTAAACAAGACCATGATTTGGCTAATGATGCAAAGAAAAAATTACGAATGCTGGGGACTCAAATAACCGAAACCGGCATGCAATCTTGCGCATCTCCAATAGGAAGAGTGATGGCATATGCTTCTGCAAAATATTCTGCTTTAATTAATATCCTTTCATCTGAAATGGATGTGCTTGGTGACGATATTCGGGCAGTTATTGTTACTGATTTTGAAAAAACTTCTGCTACAAAATTAGTACATAATGTTCTTGATAAGGAAGCAGGAGGGGCTATAGCCTCATTCAGGGCATTATTAAAAGATAAATACACAGATAAATTGGATCCGATACTTATGACTGGTTCAACAGTTTTAGTTGATGATGATCTTTCCGAAAAAATTATGCCTAAATTTAACAATTGGGTCAAAAATAGGAATTTAGATATTAGTTTTGTTAAGTCAAAGAAAGAAGGATATTATGAAATAAGTGGGCGAGGTTCCCAATGGACTCCTAGATATTATACTGAGATGATCACCGATTTATTCCAAGAAGGGGTTACTAGATGTTTGGTGGGCACTAGAGGACTTTTGGGAGAGGGATGGGATGCTAGTAAAATCAATGTTTTGATTGATTTGACTACCGTAACTACAAGCATGAGTATCAATCAATTACGAGGTCGTTCCTTCAGATTGGATAAGGATAATCCAGAGAAAGTGGCAAATAATTGGGATATTGTATGTTTAGCTGAAGAATTTAGTAAAGGATTTGATGATTATTTTCGTTTCAAGAAAAAGCATTCAAAATTATATGNTGTTTGTGACGATGGAGCTATTGAGAAAGGCGTAGGCCATGTTCATGCATCATTTACCGAAGCAAGGCCAGAAGGAATCTCGGAAATAATGAGTATTTTTAATGAAGAAATGATACAAAGATCAAGAGATAGAGAAAAAATAAGACAATTGTGGGCTATTGGCCAACCTTTCAATTCACAAGCCAAAAAGGCATTTGAATTAAAAATGAAAAATGATTTTGGACAGGGATTTCCTCCATCTTTGAAAATAGGAAGGGCTGAATGGACAGAAGAAAATCTCATAATTTCAATAGCAGAATCTGTAGTACGTTCTTTCAAGGAAATTGGTTTAATTCGATACAATGCTACAGTTTCAGCAGGAGAAAGAGGAGGCGGTTGGATACGTACCTTTTTGGAATATTCCGACGATTTAGAGTCGCAACTTTTTACAGAAGCAATGGAAGAAATACTTTCTCCACTAGATAATCCTAGATATATAATATCTAGAGAAATCAAAGTCATTTCTGATACTTGGATTAGTAAAATGCTACCTGATGTAGTTGGAAAGTACTTTCAAAAATCAAGCAACAAGATTGCTATGTATCATTCTATACCCAAAAAAATCTGTCAAAACAAGGAGGATGCCTTAATATTCCAGAAAAATTGGAATTGGTTCGTAAGTCCAGGAGAGATAACATATGTTCACAGTGAAAAAGGTATGGAGAAAGTACATCACGCAAATAGAAATAATTTATATCCGCAAGGTTCTTTACATACTAAAGATGTATTTATCTAACATTTTATAGTAAAGATATTTTGAGATATATTTTGGTGCTCGTGCCGGGATTTGAACCCGGGTCGTCGCCTCGAGAGGGCGACATGATGGGCCGA
>PATZ01000032.1 GCA_002712575.1 Methanobacteriota archaeon | reverse complement strand
AACTCTAGACAGAAATTTTCACAACGAAAATCATTCAAGAATAAATCAAAATCTTCTAATCGTAGAAGTAAATTTGGACGCTAAATATNTAATTCTAATAACCAACCAAANGTATCCGGAGATCTTTTTTCNTGGATTGCNACCANTGANTCATAAATNTCTCTCGTTATACTCCCAACNCCTCCNTTACAATATTCAACAACTCTATCTCCATGCNTTATAGAGCCAATAGATGAGANAACTGCTGCNGTTCCTGCACANAAACACTCATCCGCCTCAAGNGCATATTCAACATCTANTTTTTCTTCTCTAACTTCATAACCTTTTGATCTAGCTATCTCTATTATTGACAATCTNGTTATNCCTCCAAGAATAGTTCCTGTTAACTCNGGTGTTGAAATTATTTTGTCTTTAATNCAAAAAAAGTTAGCTGCACCNACCTCTTCTATGTATCTNTTATTAACTGCATCAAGATAGATTATTTCTGCAAAACCTTCTNNCTTTGCCCTTTTAGANGGAACCATNCCNGGTGCATAGTTTCCAATTGCTTTCACGCCTCCAGAACCTCCNGGTGCAGCCCTGTGNTGTTCTTCAGAAATTTTTAANGNAGTAGGCTCNAAACCNCCTTTNAAATANGGTCCTACTGGNGAAACATAAANTAAAAANGTATATTCAGGNGCAGGNGCNACNCCTAANATNGCNCCACTTCCCATNAGAAGNGGTCGNATGTAAAGNGTACCTTTTCCTATGGGNGGNATCCANCTTGCATTTTCTTTAACTGTNCTAATGACTGCATCAAGGAACATATCTTCAGGNACTTCTGGNATNCCTAANCTTCGAGCNCCCTTTTGCATCCTTTTGGCATTTTCTNCNGGNCGAAANANTACTACACTACCNTCNACAGTCCTGTATGCNTTCATCCCTTCAAACAATCCNTGGCCNTANTTCAAAACNCCAGCAGCAGGNGATATATTCAAATTTTGAAAATCTTGAATTTTACCTTCTGACCATTCTCCATCTTTTTTACANGTTGAAATATACATTTTGTCAGTTTCTCTNAAACTAAATGTCATNTTTTCCCAATCAATNTTTGTGATATCTTTTCCCATGTACTGNCCTACTCCATTATACATCACGGAAAGGAGTAACCTTTCAATAATTCCTATCAATATCTCTCATTATCAACCCTTAACTATCTGATTAATACATTTAATACACCTCAGGCATTCCCTTTGATGAAGCGTAACCATGATGTGGGAAGAAGAGATGTGTATTATCTCTGGAGATAATCGTAGTTGGAAACATGACAACTCTCCAAAAACAGTAATTGAATTATGGTGTAGGGCAAAATCTGGACATTCTGTCTTAGTATTGGTTAATGGGCTACGACCGTATTTAGAAATATTTGACCCCAATAACCAATCGGATTCTCCGATGTCAACACTCTCATTGGACGAAATCGAAGAGATGAAAGAAGTAGATGGCCCATTAGAATTAGTCGGAGAGAAATTATTCGAAGGACAAATGAAGAAATTTTGGAGAGTTTTTGTTTGTGAAACATGGTCAGTACCAAAATTACGGGAAAAAATAAAGAAATTAGGATGGGGAGTAACTAGTGCTGACATTAATTTTGCTCAACGCTTGCTGCTTGATCGTGATATCGGACCTCATGTAAATATCGTAGGCAATGTCTTATGGGCTGGTGAAAGATCACCAGATGAGGNAAAAAATGAAAATAATACCAATCTTAAATTAGCAGAAGAAAAAATCAATACAGTTGGAGGCGCAGGAATTTATCCTGTTGATATGATTATTTCATGTACTCCTGATTCTCTGACAAAAACATCACCATTTCCAACCCCATTCGTTACTTTTTCTTTTGATTTAGAAACTAGTATTAAAAATAATAAAATCCTTTGTGCTGCAGCTGTTATACAAAGAAATAA
The DNA here is from genome assembly GCA_002712575.1 of Methanobacteriota archaeon. Classification (GTDB taxonomy): domain Archaea; phylum Thermoplasmatota; class Poseidoniia; order Poseidoniales; family Thalassarchaeaceae; genus MGIIb-O3. The sequence goes on along the minus strand of PATZ01000032.1, from coordinate 50,939 downwards.
TCACAGATCAGAACACACATTTACNGGTGANGAAAAGAGTATTATGGAAGGTCTAACTAATCTCATTAGAGAAGAAGATCCAGATATTATTACAGGATATAACATAGATAATTTTGATTTACCAAGAATGAAGGAACGCTCTGAAGCAATATATGGCAAAAAGAAAATGAAACTATCNGAGTTAAATGGTTGGGGAAGAGTNCCATTAATCGAAAATGAAATAAAAAGATTACTCCCTGAAAGAAGACAGAACAGAGTTTGGCGAATTCCTGGACGTATACCACTTGATGCTTGGTGGCAAGCACGCCAAACACTCAGACCTCAACGAGAATCACTGAGATATGTATCTCAATTATTATGGCCAGATGATGATGAAATGCATAAATTAGATATTGACTCGAGTCAAATGGATCGTGAATGGGAAGAACGACCTGAAGAAGTACTAGAGTATTGTGTTAGAGATACAATCATCCCTATAGACATCTTAAATAAACTTCAATCAATAGGCCGTAAAGAAGCCTTAGCCTCTGTTTCTATGACAACTGTTGATATCGCAGCAACTGCTACTACTAGTTGGTGGATAGATTCACTTGTAATTAGGTTAGCTGATAGGTCTGGTATTGCAATCCCAATGACNAAATCTGGACCAAGGAGAAGCGATCAAATTGCAGGAGGATATGTGCANGAAGTTGAAGCAGGAATGAGGCCATGGATAGCTGTATTGGATTTCAAATCTATGTATCCTTCAATAATGATTTCAAATAATATTTGTTCCACGACACTAGTTAGAAATAAGGAGGATAATTCTGAGTCAGATAATATTTCTCCAACTACTCAAACTAGATACATTTCAAGTACTGTTAGAAAAGGATTAGTTCCTCAATTATTAGAACATTTAATGACCAGTCGAGATAAACATAAAGAAGCTTTCAAAAAGGCAATTGAAGAAGGTAATGAAGAACAAGCATTTTTACAAGATCAATTACAATACGCTGTTAAAATTTTGATGAATTCTTTTTATGGTGTTTTTGCCTCTAGTTTTTATCGTTTTACTGATCCGAAATTAGGAGCTAGTATAACTGAGTGGGCTAGATATAATATTAAAGAAATAATAAGGCAATTGGATGATGAAGGTAAGCATGTTGTCTATTCTGATACCGATTCTATTTTCGTACAAGCACCTGTTGATAATGAAGCTCCAACTAGTAAACCACACTCTAATGAAACAAATATTGATTTATGGAGAAATGCAAAAACTACTACTCTTGATTTCGGGGAGACATTAGCCTCTAGATTTAGTAAGGAAGGTGCAGAATTAGAATTCGAAACAGCATTATCTGCATTCTTNAGTCATGGTGCAAAAAAAAGATATGTCGGAAGAGTTGTTTGGCCACGTGAGGAATTATTAATCAGAGGGTATGAAGTAAGACGTACCGATTCATTTGAATTGTTGAGGGAGACAATGACAGATATGTTTGAATTAATACTNGATAACCANTCTTGGAATTCGGTTGAAATGACAAAAACTGTAATAGATGATGTGAAGAGTAAGAAAATTCCTGCATCTAAACTAGTAATAAGTAGGTCATGTAAAGGGAGATGGGATAGTAAGAATAAACAATGGTCTTTCGATATGTATTCCAATGAAAACTTACCATATGTTCGTGCAGCCAAAGAAAGAATAAAACTTGGATTAAGTTTTACTCCTGGAATGAAAGTAGGATATATAGTAACAGACGCTTCNTCTAGTCCAATGAAAGTAGAACCATGGCTAGTTGATGAATTGGACTCCGCTCCTCCTGATTATGATTCAGAATATTATGCAAAAAGATTAGCAAAAGCGCTTGGTCGTATAACTGAAGCCTTTAATTGGAGTGAAAAAGAACTCCTCTCCGGATCTAGGCAACAATCATTATTTGATTTTTAAAATTATATTTTTTCTCATACATTTGGCCGTTGGGTTAATTTTTGTTGAATGTTCGGGCAATACATGATGAAGCACGTCCGACCTCTAGCGACCTTACTCATATTGGTATTAATAGCCCCAATTTTTTCCGGTTGTACAGATTTATTTGATGANAATTCTCCTCCNACTGTTAANATGTCCATAGANCCATCTGGTACATTAAAAGCNGANCAATCTGCAACATTTAGTGCNGTAGGTACTTCTGANGNTGATGGAGATAGTCTTANTTTTAACTGGGAGTTTGGTGATGGTAANACTGGACAAGGATTAACCACTAGTCACACTTACAANACTCAAGGTGAATATTTAGTTAAANTAAGAGTNTCAGATGGCACTCATGAAACAACAGTAACTAAGACNGTTAATGTAGTAAATTCNGATGCTNGAGAGCCTAAAGCNGAGATATATCANGAANAACAAGAAGATTGNGAAGGAGAAGANCCTTCAAATTCTGTTAGAGGAATCNTNTATTGGGTNTGTGAAGATGATAAAGACATTGATGATAGNGACATAGAAGTATCAATTACCGTAACATTGGACGGNTCTCCTTCTTGGGCCGGTTGTGACCCTGATAATTCNGATTGTTANGCNGAGGAATANNTNGTAAGTTANAAATGGGATTTGGATATANANTCAGATTCAGATGGNGATGGAGATNTTGAAAACGATGTCGATGCAACAGGTGAAATATATGAATGGAAAGATGTCCCTGCAGGTGCTTATGAAATTAGATTAACCGTCGAAGACAATAATGGATTTGTGTCTTCAGACGATTCGATGGTGTATGTCAATTATAGAGGCGTGTGGAATGATTTTGTATTAGGAAGAGTTGCTAATAATCCTGGAAATGAAGATGCAGCTTGCGTTGATGAAGATTATCCTTGTGAGTTAACTTGGTCATTCCCTTTGAATTATGAAGATCCAAAAGATAAAATACGATATTATCGAGCAAAATTAACCTATCCTCAGAAAGACGATGATCAGCCAATTGGATCTATAGGAGATGATGATAATAAATTGGATATGTACTTGAAAAATGAGACAGATGAACCCGTTACGAACACTACTTCCCTAGGTAATGACAATAGAGACTCTGGAGATTGTAGTGGTGATGACTACTGCGTTTGGTTACAGATTGGCGGTTCTACGGTTCGTTCGTTTGAGCCTGGTACTTGGACAATTGATGTAAAAAATGAAAAAACACACAACACAGATGTCAAACATATGGTTATTGAACTACAATATCGTTAAAATGTCTTGATTGCGTGTTATACTGCTAAGATGCATGAGATTTTCTTATTAGGGAACGATTCATATACACCCCATTAGTCGGCAAGTTTACATTAGAGGTGTAAATAATGGGCTCACAATGGGAAGATAAGAAAAAAGATCACTTGAATATCGTGTTTGTAGGACACGTTGACCACGGAAAATCAACTACTGTAGGAAGACTACTTCTTGACAGTGGTCATATTGAACAACACGTAATTGATAAAAATGAAAAACTTGCATCGGAGCAAGGTAAAGCCGGATTCGGGTTAGCCTATGTTATGGATGGACTAAAAGAAGAGCGTGAACGTGGAATTACTATTGATGTAGCTCACAAAGAATTCTACACTCCTAATTATTATTTTACGATTATTGATGCCCCTGGTCACCGTGATTTCGTAAAGAATATGATAACAGGAACAAGCCAAGCAGATGCTGCTGTACTGTGTGTAGCAGCCAATGATGGTGTAAATGCTCAAACAAAAGAACATGCGTTCTTAGCGAGAGTTTTGGGAGTTAAGCAACTTATCGTAAATGTCAACAAAATGGACATTAGCGGTGTTGATTATTCAGAAGATAAATACAAATCTGTAGTTGCTGAGGTTTCTAATCTATTGAAAACAGCAGGTTTCAACCCTGACGATGTTCCTATGATTGCTGGATCTTCATTCCACGGTGAAAATATCTTTAACAAGAGTTCTAACATGCCTTGGTACAACGGACCAACATTATTCGAAGCTATCGATGCAATTAAGATGCCTCCAAAACCGACTGATAGGCCTCTAAGATTACCAATCCAAGATGTTTACAAGATTAGTGGAATAGGTACAGTTCCAGTTGGAAAAGTAGAGACTGGAATTCTTAACTCTGGAAAGACAGTTGTATTTAATCCAAGTCAAAAATCTGCTGAAGTAAAGAGTATTGAAATGCATCATACAATCCATGAAAAGGCTTTGCCTGGTGACAACGTTGGATTCAACGTTAGAGGATTAGCAGCTACTGATATTCGTCGCGGAGATGTGGCAGGATATGCAGACAATGCTCCTGTTTTTGTTCGCCATGATGAAACATTTGTAGGACAAATACAGATTATGGATATTCCTAAAGCAATAGGTGCTGGATACACTCCTGTCTTCCATGCACATACATCCCAAGTAGCAGTTCGTTTTGTAGAACTCCTAGAGAATGCTAAAACCAAAGAAGCAAATCCTGCTTTCCTTAAATCTGGAGATGCAGCTTTGATTCGCTTTATGCCTACTAAACCAATGGCAATAGAGGAAATGTCAAATTTCCCAGAACTGGCACGTTTCGCTATCAGAGATATGGGGAAAACTGTCGCTGCTGGCGTATGTATGAAGATTGAGAAGAAGTAATTCTTAATATATGGAGCGAACAGCATGCCAGTTGTAACTACTATCAAACTCACTGGTGATAATCATACAGATGTAGATACGGTTTGTCAACAAATTAAGCATATATCAGATGAAACTGGTGTTAAATTAAGGGGTCCAATACCTCTACCTACAAAGAAGCTTCTAGTTCCTTGCCGTAAGAGTCCAGATGGCGAGGGAGCAGAAACTTGGGATCACTGGGAGATGAGAGTACACAAGAGACTCCTAGAATTAGTTACTAACTCTTCAAAAGATGAAAAATCTCTTAGGAAAGTATTGAGAATACCTATACCAGATAGTGTTACAATAGAACTTTCTCTTCGAAATCTAGGTTAGAGTTTCTTTTGCTAGACTTCCCATAGGATCCCATGCAGGTAATACTATAGGATCAGTTTCTAAAGCCTTTAACATTTCACTTGTTAAATATTTTTTTGGCGACGCTATCTCAAACATATGCTCATCAAACCAACTATCATTCATAGTGTAAAATCCCTTTTTACCGCTCTGCTCTGCCCCCCATGAATTCTCTACTCTCCACCTTCTTGGTATGCCATCAATTAAATCTACTCCAGTAAAAAGCATTGCATGGGTCATCATCGTTTGACTATGGCGTAATCTATCCGCTTTATTCATTCCAAATTCAACTCCGTACAGATTTTCGTATTCAAATAGATTTGCATCCCACAAACCCCTCTCTCTTTCCATTTGTTTACCAACGTCACATCCCATCCATACTGGGATGCCATCATTAAGTATATTCTTGGTAATATTTTTCATAGATTCAATATCAATATTAAGATAAATTACTGGTGGCCCTCCTGCAACATTTTGTAAGAAATCTACAGTATAAGTTTGCATTGTTTTATTTCTTGGATCATGAACAAGACAAACATAATTTTCCCAGTCAATGTCTACATATTCTCTAACGAACTCTTGAGGTGTAATTTTTCCCTTACTATGAAATTTATCATCTTTATCTCTCCATTGCCAATCAAAACTTTCTGGAGGGGTACCTAAATGAATACAAAGGATCTTCCATATATCACTTATTCTTTTTTCTTTATGCATTCGAGCATCTTCAAAACTACCTCCGTCATCTATAATCTTTCTAATTTCGCATGCCGAGCTTCTCAAAATATCTTTCAATATTGTATTCATCCATCTTGTAGAACTACTACTGTCTGATTCTGGATATGCAGATTTAGGAACTAATCCATGTTTACGAATCAAATTCATTGCCATATTCCATTGTCCACCATCTCCTATCGGATCTCCAAGAAGAAAATCAATAGTACGATCATTTAAATCTCGGTCAGAGGTTGTTATTATCGCTTCTAATAAGTGATTAGATCTTTCAAATTTATCCCAAAAATGAATATGTGATTGACTAAATTCAAAATCTTTTAAATTCATTTTTTTCATAGCACCTACTCTGAATAGATTTAATGCGGCAAAAAGCCAACATCTACCACTTCTTTTTTGATTTGTTACTGCCCAATCATCTAATTTTATACTAAATGTGGGGATTAATTCATTTACTATTTCTCTATTTAAAGTCAGTTTCGGGAGTGGGACATTTGTTACCGCGTTTTGTGCAATTTTTGCCATCTTATCTTTCTCAAACTTTTCCCTATATTTTTTTATTTGTTTTTCGGTTATCTCACTCATAATCAACAATTCCTACTCTTTAAATTTTAATTTTATACGGGTGCTGGTTCTGCCAATCCAGCTGCAATTAATGTATCTGCAATTAATGCGGAGCAAGACTCAATATCTCCCGCATTTAGTAATAATTCAGTTCCATCTTCAGAAATTATGGGATCATTCAAATCTTTAATTATTCTTATCCTTTTTAATTCAGTTACACTTGAATTATTTATTCCTGATAAATCATTCTTAGGTGGTATATGGCTAATTTGGTAAGGAAACTTTTCAATTTCTCTAATCCTATCTTCATCATCATACTCAGGCTCCTCCCATTCTTTTATCAATTCCAAATTCTTATTTGGAATTACTTCTTCATCATATACAACTTCTTCTTCATCATTAAATTCTTTTAAATTGATGTGATTCTTTGATTCTTTTATCTCTTCAATGATACTATCTGGACCATGTAATAACCCATCCCATTGAACGTCTATTTTGTATTTTTCAGTAAAGTTAATCATTCCATTGTAAAATTTTCTTTCTGCAGGATCATGCCTCTTCCAATCTATTTTATGCAGAGTTCCTGATGTGCCAAGAGAATTTTTTTGAGTTTTAATTAAATTAGATAATATTGCATGTTGGGCAAAAGCATTCAACCTCAATCTAGTAGTGTCATTAATACATGTGCGTAGCGTATTTAATCTCCTAGACTGTAACTGTGACTTGGTGGTCTGACCACCTTCCTTTCGAATTGTTTCTGCACATTCTGTATCTAAATGATACAGTAATTGTCTAACAGCAGACCAAAAATTTTCTCTTGGTAAATCAACTGGAATTGTTTGCATTTTTTGTTTTCTGGAGATTTCAAAGACTGCCTTTTCAATCTCCATTAGTTCATAATTACTCAATCTTGGAATGTCTTCGTTGCCTAGCACGTGAGTAACCTGTAACAGGTGGGCAACAGGCGATAAATGAACAATCCCCTTCATACATCTATTTCTACGCTTTATGCGTGAGTATCAAGAAGTAGTATTGTACCCCACAAAGTGCAGATGTACCCGAGTGGTCAAAGGGGACGGGCTCAAGATCCGTTGCGTAGTGCTTCGCAGGTTCAAATCCTGCCATCTGCATCATATCACTCTAAAATCTGAATTAAGTTTTCTATGAACTCTATAGTTCCTTTTTTCCCGTTATTTTTTGTATTATAATCTGCAGCATCAACTACTTCTTGAAATCTATTATCAATTGCAACGGACCAACCCACGGTATCAAACATCGGTATATCGTTTGGGCCATCGCCACATGCAATTACATTTTCAGGACTAATTCCACGTTGTTCTAAAGCTAATCTTAATCCAACAGATTTGTCTATGCCTGATGATATAATGTGGATGGCAAAACCAGTTTTTACTACGAGCAAATCAGACCATTTACTATCGTTCAATAATCTACACATTTCTTCATAATTCTCATTAGGACCAAGACACCATTCTGTTTCTCTCCATCGATTAGATTCTATTCCTTTTTCATCAAATCCTTCAATTTTACTAGCAAGCCATTTTGCTGCATCTCTAGCTCTAGATCCATCTGCTAAAACTTTAATTTCATGTCCTTCTAAACTGTCCCATACAATACCACCATTTTCAGCTATAATAAATCCGGATAAAGCCAGAGATTGCATTATTGGAGTAATATTAGGTAAGGTTCTACCTGAAGCCAAGGAAACTAAGATGCCCAACTCTTCTAATCTACGTATTAAGGGAATCATTTTAGGGTCAAAACCTTCAAAATCCATGAGTGTGCCATCTATATCAAAAACTACCATTTCCCAATTTCTATCTCTAGGGAACTCTTCCATAACACTCCGAAGAAGTAATCTATCAAGATACCACCGCTAAAAATCTTCTATTCATCACCTTCAAAGACATCATGCTTTTCCCATTACTATGGAGAAGGAGGGTGAGGATTTTTTAATTTTAGATGATGATGAATATATATCCACAGAATCATCAGATTCTTCAAAGAAACCAATATTCAATATTAAAGATGATATTTTAAATCAATTTTCTAAGATTAGAAAAAATACAAATTCAAATAAAGAAAAAACTCTCCCAAATCTTGATTTAGAAGACTCTTCATTATTGGCATTAGATGGTGTCTATGAGTTTGATTGGAATATTCGTGGGATGGATTGCCCAGATTGCGCTATGAAAGCATCTAGAGCAATTCGAAGATTATCAGGTATCGAAGATTGTAATGTTTCAGCAACTGAAGGACGAGTCAACATATCCCTTGATGTTGCCAGAGGTAAAACATCCAAGGTCTCTTCTCTTCTAGATAAATTAGGTCATTCTGCAGATGTTGATTGGTTTTCTGTATCAGGCCAAAAGATTTCAGATATAGAATCTAGAACAGGATTAAGTAGAAATAAGTTAATTTCTAATATTTCTAATATAATTGGTATACTTTCAGTTAGAGTGAAATCTGAAAGGTTAGAACTACAACTCTTAGAGACCTTTGATACAAAAATTATCTTAAATAGGAAGAAGAAATTAAGTATATTATTAGGTAAGAATTATTTTTTAGTCAAGAATAATAATTCTTACTTAGACAAAGAACATCTTCAACTAATTGGTGCAATTTTAACTATACCATTTCTTCTTTTAATATTCTTAATGAATCAAATACCTGCAGTACCAAATTTAATTATTATTATAGTCTCACTTATCGGAATTTCTCTTTCATCTTTTTATATGTTTCAAGAGGCAATTGCAAGTATACAAAACAGAATTCTTGGGTTTCAAGTATTAACATCCCTTGCTGTAATTGGTGCATTTTTCTTGGGAGAATATCCTGAAGCCTTGATGGTTTCTGGATTGGTTGGATTATCATCTCATCTTGAAAATAGGGCCTTAATCAGGGCTAGAGAGGCAATGCAGGGAGGTTTTGATAGAATACCAAAGTATGCCAGAATTAATACCAATAATCCTAAATCTCACTCTAAAATGATGAATATCTCAAATAATATTACATTATCTGTGAACCAAGGTCATGGTAATGGTTTAATGCCTATTGAAGCAGTAAATGTTGGAGATAACATTGAAATTAGATCTGGTGAGATAATACCTATTGATGGAACAATTATAGAAGGAAATGGAGAAATTGATAAAACACCTCTAACTGGAGAACCAATGCCCATAGCTGTTAAAAAAGGTGATTTTGTTGAAGCAGGATTGGTCTTAAAACGTGGTCCTGTTCTTGTTAAATGTCAATCTATAGGAAATGAAACCAGACTTTCAGGATTAATGGAATTAGTGAGAAAGTATCGAGATATGCCTACTAAAAGACATACAGTAATTGAGAAATTTACTTCTATATGGGTTCCTTTTGTTTTAATAATCGCACCTGTCATAGGAGTTCTTACTGGTAATTTATTTAATACCTTGATACTATGGGTTGTTTCTTGCCCTTGCTCATTATTGCTTGCTTCACCAGTTCCACATGCAACAGCACTTTCTGTAGCATCCAAATCAGGATTAGTTGCCAGAGGAGGAGATGTATTGGAGGTTGCTGCTGAAATAGACCTTGTATTGTTTGATAAAACAGGAACACTAACTACAGGGGACTCTACTTTGAAAGAGATATATACAATTAGAGGATTTAACGACGATGAGGCAATAAGTTTGGCATCAGGATTAGAAAATAAATCTAATCATCCATATGCTATTAGTATTTTAAAGGAACTAAAGGACAGAAATTTACTTGCTTCAGAGGTATCAGAGATAAAAGATGGTATAGCGGGAATAATGGGAAATAGTAATTCTAAATCGGTGATAATAGGTAGATTAGATTGGTTAGTGGATTCCGGTATTGAAATACCCAAATCAATTAAAAATAAAGTTGAAAAGATGAGAGAAAAGGGATATGGGATAAGTGTTTTAGCGGTAGAAAAAAAAGCAGTTGCAGCATTTTCCTTTTCTCATGATCATGCGAGAGAAGGAGTTAAAGAATTAATACGAGATCTACAAGATCGCGATATTGAGATAGAAATATTGAGTGGCGACGAGCAAAAAAGTGTCGAATCTTTTGCACAAAAATTAGGTTTGAATCCGGAAATATGCATAGGAGGAGTAGATCCTGAAGGAAAAGCAAAATTAGTTTCAGAGAAGATTAGTAGAAATAGTACATTAATGGCTGGTGATGGCTTTAATGATGCAGGTGCATTAGCGGTAGCAAATCTAGGAATTGCCATAGGTAGTGGTGAACAGGTAAATTTAGATGCAGCCGACGTTCTTATTCCTGGTAAAAATCCTTATTCAATAATTAAATTAATTGATTTAGCAAAAATAACTAAAAAAATAGTATTACTAAATATTACTATTTCTGTTTTGATAACAGCAATTCTAGTTTCAACAGTTTTACTGGGTTATCAAATAAACTTAGCTACAGGGATAGCCTTGCATGAAGCAAGTGTATTTTTAGTTATTTTAAATGGAATGTGGATTTCAGGAAATGGCATCTCGAGATCCTCAACTTTAATTTCTTTATTCAAAGACTTGAAAAATGATATTCTCGAATCATTCACGGTTTTGTTTCAAAGTTTTTTTATCGAACCCCCTTCTACCAATAACCCATCTGAGGCCTTGTGATGTCTGATATTTCTTATGTCGAATCAAAACACGCCCCTCCTCTAGCCGAATGTCCTAATTGTAATCACATGCTCCCCCAAGGACTTGGAGAAATTACTTGTGAAATCTGTTCAGCTGTCTGTAGGATAACACATCAGCCCACTACTGACTCCTTAATTTCTGAATCAATACCTTGCCCAAGTTGTAATACTGTTTTAGTTGCAGGAACTGCTGAAAGGCCGGTTAATATGACATGTAGTGCCTGCTCTTCCAGTTTTATGTTAACTCAGAAAATAATCAAGGTAGAAATAGAATGTCCTAGTTGTGAAAGACAACTCAGAATCAGGCCAAGACCTGGTACAAGAGAGCTAGATTGTCCAGCATGTGAAACTTCATTCAATGTAACATTCTAAAATTTCCAGAACGACATAATATAGTAAAAACACTACTATTGACCCGATTTCATCCTGCGTACTCAAATATTACAAAAGATTCGTAGGTACGGGGATGGATATTCGTGAGTGAGAGCAAGCCATCAGAAAAAGTCGATAATGAGGCTTTAGATGAACTCGCAGCAATAAGAGCCCAACATACTCTCTCATCATCTTCATCTAAAGAATCACTTGCTAGGACTAGAGATAGATTAGATGAAGAATCTAGACTCAGATCAGGAATAAGAAGAGAAAGAAGAATGCGAATTTCAGAGATGTCAGAGAGATTATCTGGTATGCACGGAGCAATGAGAAAGGCCAATGAAATATTTTTTGAAGATCAGATACAGCAAATTGAAACAGATTTAAGAGCCGAATTAGAAGATGAGTTGGAGAGATTAGAATCTGAGGCCTTGGAGAGGGAAGAACGTTTACTTCGAGAAGAAATGTTACATCGCTTACGAAGAGAAGAAAATAGATTAAGAGAACAATTAGATCTTGAGAGAGATAGAAGAATTGAGGCACACTCGTCTAAACTGAGAACTAGGTTAAAGGAAGAAATGGAAGTAGAATTTGCAAGAAGAAAAGCATTCCTGGGTGAAAGATTAGAACTAGAAGCAACTCAAAATATTGAACGTATGGAAAGACGTGTTGAAATGGATCTAAGAGAGTCTATGGAATCCCAGGTACATAGAATGGTGGAATCATACAGATTAGATAAAGAAATTCAGATGAGAGAGGAACTTTCCAAAGTACGTCGAGCACGTGAATCAGAATTAGAAAAACAAATTAATAATGAACAAAAATCACTAGAAAAAGAAATGATTTCTGATGTTGATATCAGAATAAAAGAATTAGAAGAAGAATCAGAACGGGCAGCTTTAGCTGAATTAGATCGTAGATTTCGTTCCGAGAGAGAAACTATGAATATCGCTTTAGCCTTACGCAAACAAGAGTTAGCATTGGAGAAAGAAGTAGAGATGGAACAAAGAGTATCATTATTCGTTAAAGAAAGAGAACTAGAATTAATGGCTAATTTAGAAGAACAATTATCAAAACGCAGTAAAATGTCTGAAAAAGAAATAAATGAATTAATTAAATCAATAGAATCTGAAATTAAAGTTAAATTAGAATCTATACTAATAGATACACGTCAGAGTATGTTAGAAACTCATTCTTCAGAAGATTAACTACCAATTATCTTCTTAATCCTATCATCTACTTCCTTGGCTAACGACCAATATGACTTACTACCTTGATTAGAATTTGTTGGTTTTTGAGTTATAACAATCGGAGCTCCCTCAAGTGGAGATTCTGCTATAGATATTGACCGCTGAATTTGTGTTTTAAACACCCTGTCTCCAAAATGCTTGCGTGCCTGCTCGGCAACAGTTTCGCATAATTTACTTCGTGTTTGAACCATTGTAAGTAAAATTCCAAATAATTTGAGATTAGGATTGACTGCTTTTTGTACATCTCTAATGGAATTCATTAATTGACTCATGCCTTCTAATGCATAAAACTCTGCTTGAATTGGAATTAAAACCCATTCTGATGCTGATAGTGCATTTATCGTTAATAATCCAAGAGAGGCAGGAGTATCAATTATAATTAAATCAAAATCATTTTTAATTTTGTTTATAGCAATCTTTAACCTATTTTCTCTTCCTATCCTAGTTGCTAAATCTATTTCTATACCTGATAAATCTAAATCAGCAGGCAGTAACCACATATTATTCACTTCAATATTTTTTGGAGGGCCTCTACTTTTGCCTGGATTGTGACTCTTCCAAGCAATTTTCATCGCTCTTGTAATTTTGGTAGGGCCAATAAGATAATCTGTGAATTCTATGCCTAAACCATCTATTTCTCCCTTAAATAATTCATTCATAGTTAGTCCAATATTTTTTTTATCAAGGCCAAATGTAGTTGCTACATTACCCTTAGGGTCTAAATCTATCAATAACACCTTTCTTGGTTTTATTCCTAAACTATTACTTCCGTTAGCTAAAGATACAGCAAGATTGACTGCAGTTGTTGTTTTAGCACAACCACCTTTATGATTCACACAAGAAATGATAACAGGCACAACTATCCTACTAGGAGTCGGTTAATTGTATTGTCTAATCACTGTATTACAGGAACAACTACTTCACCTAGAATTTTTCTCATCACATGTTGTCCAGTAACGCCTCTAATTTTCGACTCAGGCTTAAGTACAATTCTATGACTTACAACTTGAAGTGCGATATTCTTTATATCGTCTGGAATAACATAATCTCGTCCATCAATTGCTGCTGAGGCTCTACAAGTCTTGAACAGGGATTGACTAGCACGAGGCGATGCTCCAGTAATTATTCTGTGATCTTCCCTAGTTCTCCATACTAATTCAACGATATAAGACATTATAGCAGGATCTACATGCACGGTTTCTAATGCTTTTTGCATAGCTACAACTTTATTTGGAGACGTAATCTTTTCTGTTTCATGGTCATCTTTACCACGTAATTTTCTTCTTTGTAGTATTGCCTTTTCTTCTTGACGATTAGGATAGCCCATACTCATTTTCATCAAGAAACGATCCATTTGTGCTTCCGGCAACGGATATGTCCCCTCTTGCTCAATTGGGTTCTGAGTAGCCATAGTAACGAAAGGAGCAGGTAATTTATGGGTGATACCTTCAATTGTAACTTGTTTTTCTTCCATTGCCTCTAAGAGTGCAGCTTGGGTTTTTGGTGGTGCACGATTTATTTCATCAGCTAAAAGAATATTTGTAAAAAGAGGTCCAGGTCTTAGTTTAAATTCTCCAGCTTGTTGATCATACATGTAAGTTCCCATAATATCCGCAGGTAATAAATCAGGAGTAAACTGAACCCTTTTGAATTTACATCCTAAAGCCGTAGCAAAAGTATTTGCCATCAAAGTCTTTGCTGTACCGGGAACATCTTCTATCAATATATTTCCATTTGANAGNATACCAACANCTATTCTACGTAAATTCTCTTGTTTACCGATAATAACTTTAGAAACTTCATTCATCAACGAATTAGATATTTGTGAAACTGTGTTTATCANTTCTCTAGATTTAGGATTNGTACCNCNCCCCATAGTCATTGCCANATCACCAATAANATANNCCCNCTTTATTCACTACTTGAGTCTTCGGTGTTTATGAACTNCTNATTCATCATNNTTNATCTTCCCCAAAAATGATTATCTTTACGATGAATAATCATTAATTCATCTAAAATNTCTTTCTCAGTAGNTGTTAAATCCATTTTTGTTAACTTTCTTGCATGAGATTCTGGNACATCAACTAATAATTCATCNCCNTCTTCTATTTGCCTTCCTATAGTNACACCTTCTATTGAAACTGCAACTTCNGATCCTTGNTCAGNCTCTTTCATACTTTCTTGACCGGATCTTATNGATNTTATNCTTCCAATCNTTTTNCCATCTTTCAATAATTTTTGNCCTATGTGTATTTTTCCNCCAAGAACTCTAACTCCAACAACTGCTGGTTTAGAGNCTCTAAATGTATGATCAGGCAGTAATCTTATTCTTCCAGGATAGACNACATNTTCNCTATTTTCNTCTTCTATNTCTTTATTCCTAATATCTANCCATTCTTCATATTCTTCTAAAATTCTGTATATTATATCTGAATTGATAAATTTAATATTCTTTTCTGATTCTTCTATCTCATTCTGTGCATCAACAAGAATATCTGTGCTAAATGCCATTATTATTCTATGTAAGGGGTTTTGAGCATTTTCCACACTTCGAACATCTTTTCTACTAACCTTTCCTATACTTGCAGTACGGATAGGAACTCCAATATTTTGTAATTCCTTTGCTAAAGCTTCTAACCCTCCAACTGTATCAGATTTTATACATACACCATCATCACTTAATTCAATAGATAAATCTGATTCTTTGTTAGCATTTTCAATTGCAACCTTTCTTTCNTCTTCACTACTAACAACCCTCAATGTTGTTCCTGCTAGTATCCCTTCTAAGTTGACTGCACTAATTTTTACTCCCGATGCGGCATTAACGACATCTGTATCGTCCCATCTATTCCCAGCATCTCGCATCTCACTCATCCCTCTAGGGCTGAACATTCCTTTCACTCGTGTTGAGATGCCTCCATCGTTTGTAACCAATACTATTTCATCTCCTTTTTTTATAGATCCACGATGTAAAATAACATCCAATGTTTTCCCTAGACCTCTTTCTTCTTTAACTTCCAGGACAGTACCTTCACCTAATCCTTTGATATCTGTCAATTTATCAGATAAATAACGCTCTGCCAATCCTATTACTACAGCTAATAAATCTTGAACTCCCTCTCCTTCTTTAGCTGAGATAGGCACAAGAGCNATTTCTTTTGTAAAATCTTTAACTNTATCATATCTTTCTACATTAAATCCGTGTTCGGCCAATTGTCCTATTAACCTCCAGTATTTTTCATCAAAAATTCCTATTGCCTCTTTTGTCTGATTCCTTATAGAAAATGCCATGGCTCTATTTCTTTCAGTATGCCAGCCATGAATCCTATCNACCTTATTTGCTGCTAATACAAANGGAGTCTTGGATTCCTTTAGAATACGTAATGATTCTATTGTTTGTGGTTTACATCCTTCTGAAATATCAACTATTAGTATTGCTATGTCAGCTAGCGCCCCACCTCGAAAACGTAAACTAGAGAATGATTGATGACCTGGTGTATCTATGAATAATAATCCTGGAGAATCAAATGTTTTCCCTCCTAGCAATGGCCCACATAATTCATTGAGTATCTTTGCTGGAACTTCAGTAGCACCTATGTGTTGAGTTATTCCACCTGCTTCTCTATCCATGACCGAAGATCTTGATTCATTGCCCAATGATCTAACATGATCTAACAATGAAGTCTTACCGTGGTCAACATGACCTAATATTGCGATGATTGGTTGTCTAGTCTTTTCCACACAATCACCTTCATAATTCCCACTCATTCAATATTTATTCGTATATTTGAGACTCAGCATCTCTTTGCCACTCAGNAACACCATCTGGAAACCATAAATCTAATTCAAATTTAGCGGTTTCTTCACCATCTGAACCATGAATTATATTATGCCCAATATCCATAGCAAAATCGCCACGTATTGTCCCTGGTGCAGCTTCCCTTCCATTTGTAGGGCCAATAAGATTCCTTGCTACCTTAATTGCTTCAACACCTGTCCATGCCATAGCAACAACAGGGCCTGATGTGATAAATTCAATCAATCCAGAATAGAACGGACGTTCTTTGTGCACTTCATAATGGGCTTCTGCAATTTCATTAGAAGGAATGAGCTGTCTTAAACCCACCAATCTCAATCCTTTACTTTCAAAACGAGTGATTATTTCTCCAACCAACCCTCTCTGAACTCCATCAGGTTTTATCATAATATAAGTTGTCTGCATGCTTTCCATATTCTGCCCGACAAACCTCCCCTATTTCAACGCAAAGCACAACTCGACCTTCTAATGCCCATAGAGCCGAATTATTGATTTATTATTACTATCTCGTGGTGTCATGAGAAGTTTGGCTATTCTACTTGCTACTGTAATGCTGACATCTGGCTGCCTATCGAGTGTTGAAGATACCATTAGCCCTGAGAAGGAGCTTTTTGATGACACAATATTCATTGATGAAGATGGGCATATGAAATTGGAATGGACTATCGACAGTGTTGCAACAATCAGAATAACTCTGGAAGTATTAGATGGTCCAAATATTGATCTATATACCATGTCAAACAACAATTACAAAGATTATGAGGAATGTAATAATTTTAATTACTATGCCCAGCTTAGCGATGAAGATACGTCAAATACNAACATCGAAGTAAATGTTGAACCAGGCACTTATGTTACAGTAATCGANAACACAGATTGCGGAGAAGCATCTCCTCCGGACCAATTTCCAATAGATGATAATGATAGAGCAAGGGTACAATATAGAATTACTGCTCAATAAAGAGATTCTATTTTATTCCGCCCTTTTCATAGCGTTGTGTCCATTTCATTCTTCTAGGGTTACGCTTTAGTTTAAGAGAATTTTTCCTTGCTTTACTATCTTTAAACCACATTACTGTCCCGTCTCTTCTGACAAACATCATTCCAGTACCGGGTTCTATTTCTTCATGACTGAAACTACAAATCCTTCTTTCTGGCATTAAAACACCTACCTAGTTCCTAATCGACGAGCTTCCCTTCCAGTATCTCTGAGCATTAATATATCTCCTACTCTTATTGGTCCAACTACATTTCTAGCGATTATTCTTCCAATATCTCTCGGATTATTAGAGTCATTTACTCTTACTTTAACTTGAGTTGCTTCACCAGTCATACCAGTTCTTCCTACAATTTCAACAACTTCTGCTGGCCATGCTTCCTTTGCCATAATATATCTCCTCCTAAGTTAAAATTTAGTTTGATAACGTTTCAAAATGAACTTTGATCTCATCAAATCTGGCCTTTGCATCCTTTTCCATACTCATTATTGCTACTGCAGCAGTTTTTGTTCCAGTATTCATACCAGCAGCTTCAGCAAGATATGTTTGGTCAGCAACGTAAATGTATGGTATTTCTTTTTCTTTACAAATCATCGGTATGTGTGCTAATAATTCGCCCGGACTAACATTTTCTGCCATCACTATCATTAGAGCAGTACCTCTTTCTGCAGCTTTAGTTACTTCATTAGCCCCTTTCTTCAAACGCCCTCGGGTATTTTTACCAATGGCCTTAACCATTTCATAGACGGACTCTTGTATGTCTTGCGGGGTTTCAAAAGATATGTGTACACTCATTAGATAATCTCCTCATGTAGGTAAGTCGGCGCACGACATGGCCGATATAAACGCAACGCATTGAAATAATATATCTAAATCATCTCTAATAGTTGTTTTACGCCTCTAGAAAGTGCTGGGGCACAGGATACCACTCCTCTAGGATTTGACAAAGAATCGGTGCTATGAACTCCATCTACATGATTAGCTAGTTTTGAAATAGCCCCTCCTGTAAACAATCCATGTGTACATGCTGCATGTACTTCCAAAGCGCCCTGCCTTCGTAAAGCATCACTTGCTCTACATATAGTCCCTCCTGTACTAATCATATCATCAACAATTGCGACAATTTTATCTGATACATCCAAATCTTTTGGTGTATGCTCAATGGTATGTGCATCTATTCTCTTCTTTTCTAAATATGAAAATTCACACCCTATTAAACTAGCAACTTTTGATGCCCTATCTATTGCTCCTTTATCTGGACTAAGTATGAAATCAGGAAAAACTTCTTTTTCTAGTTTTTTAGCTATTTCTACCATTGAACTTACAAAAACAATTGGGAATTCCAAATCGCCCATAACTTTCTTTTCATGAAGATCCAATATTACCATCCCATCACAATAGTTAGTCATAATGTTAGCAATTACTTTTGCAGAAATCACTTCACCTTTTGAAAATCTTTTATCTTGTCTAGAATATCCATAATAAGGTATTGCGAGTATTATTCCTTTTCCTACATCAGACAACTCTTGTGGTTCTTCTCCTTTGATGTTGGATAAGTCTCCCTTTCTTATGTCTCCAATTGCTTTTAACAATAAAATAGTCTTCAGAATATTTGAATCAGGGTAAGTATTGGAGACCAATATTACAGGTTCAGATCTAACTTTGTCTATTTTTTCACCAGGAACTCTCACATAACCTTCGCCATCAGGAAACTTTCTGTCTTCTAATCTAACATATTCCATTTCTAAAATTTTTGCCAGTGAATCAGCAATATTTTGTCCACTTGAGCCACTAACTACTGGCATATTATTTATGTCGAAGAGTAAGTTGTTCATGATTATGCCGATTGACACAAACTTATTTTTGGTGGACATGACAAGATTTGAACTTGCGACCTCCCGGTTATCAGCCGGGTGCTCCAGCCAGACTAAGCTACACGTCCCTGTGTAGTTCCGCGAGATGAGTATTGTTTTTGAACACTACTCTAATTTCTTACTCATTATCAAAAGACACTTCATCACTATTTAATTTCAAATAACTTGGCAGTGTAGTTAATCTTTTAGCTGAACATTTCAATATTATTTCATCTAATCTTGCAGTTGTTCTGGACAATTGTCCTACTGGTACTATAATTGTTTCTGGTAGATCATATTTAGTTTTCATTCTAAAATGAGGCTTAACTACTAATCCCTTGTATGTACGTTTCAGTTTTACTAAGCCAATAACATTACCAATATCTGCTCCATCATTATCTAATACTGCTCTATCACGTAATTCGTCCGGGGCATACAATTTTTCATCAATTCTTATTGTATTTCTCCATCTACGTTGCAATTCTCTCATTGATTTTGATAATTTTACTCCTCCATCGGAACGTATGCTATGTACCAATTCCTTTGATAGAGGTGCATATTCTGCTGGTTTCCTCATGTATTCATTAGCAATATTATCAACAACTTGCAATCTCATTGATTTCACGTAATCATCACTTGGGTGAAATCTTTCTCCAGTGATAATTCCCACTAGTTTATCGCCAACATATACTTCTCTTTGTATTAATTCTTGTATTCTATATTCTTCATTCATTTTATTTCCTCTGAAAGGTGTTTGTGCATCCCCGCGACATCTTCCTCAGGCTGGCCAAGGTAAGAACGGCACTTATATGTATTCCATAAATCATATTGATAATTCAATATAATAATTTACATAAAATATAATTTTGCAATTGAAAAATTGATTTGACTTTAATTATTTGATTGATTATCAGAATTTATTATTTTTACTATTTCAATACTCAAAAATTTTTGAAAAGAAATTATTTTCAGAATAGATTGATGAACATCACCATCTCTCGAAGGGTTAATGGCAGCGGTTCTCGATCAACTTCAGGAAATTAGAAACAAATCAGGCAAGCCTCAAACTGTTGGTTTAAGCGACTCATTAATTTCAAAATTCAGCGATATTGACCCTTTACTTAGTCTGGCTGTAGAAGAAGCCGTTTCTAATCAAGATAGGTTAGTACATGATTTTGGCCAGGATATCTTAAATATGGATGAAGTAAATTTAATCACATTGTTACAGAATGATTACGTAAATTTCTATTCTAAAGACACTATTAATCCATATGTTGCAATTTCGGCGCGAGGGCCTTGGATAATCACATCCCATGGTGCTGTTTTACATGATAATGGAGGTTATGGTATGCTCGGAATGGGTCATGGGCCAGCGACAGTAATATCTGCTATGAAAGAAAATTGGGTTATGGCTAATGTCATGACTCCTTCATTCAGTCATAAAAGATTATCTGACAGTCTAAAGAAAGAAGTTGGCCACAAAAGAGGCAATTGTCCTTTTGAAAAATTTGTTTGTCTTAATAGCGGTTCTGAATCTGTGACCATTTCTCTCAGGATTTCCGATGTCAATTCTTACAATATGACTTCTTTGGGAGGACGTCACGAAGGTAAAAAAACAAAATTATTAGCATTAACTCAAGGATTTCATGGACGTACCGATCGTCCGGCTCAAATCTCAGATTCATGTAAAGCAAAATATGATTCCAAACTTGCTAGCTTTCGTGATAGAGATAATCTAATACTTGTTGATCCAAATGATATAAGAGGACTTCAGGAAGCCTTTTCTGAAGCCAATAAAAATGGTGAATTCATAGAATTAATGGCCATCGAACCCGTAATGGGAGAAGGAAACCCTGGATTATGTGTTACAAGGGAATTTTATGATGAGGCACGTAGACTATGTGATGAAAATGGTACTTTGTTATTGGTAGATTCGATACAGGCTGGATTAAGGGGTCAGGGTTGTCTAAGTATAGTTGATTATGTGGGATTTGAGGATTGTGCACCTCCTGATATGGAAACATGGTCTAAAGCTCTTAATGCGGGACAATATCCGTTATCTGTCGTTGGTTTAAGTGAAAGAGCTGCTAAATTGTATTCTGTGGGCATATATGGAAATACCATGACTACTAATCCTAGGGCTCTGGAAACAGCCGTTGCAGTGTTGGATAATATCACTCCTCGATTAAGAAATAATATTGTTGATAGAGGTTTAGAATTCCTAGAAAAACTAAATCTCCTTTCCGAAGAATTACCAGGTTTTATCACTAAGATACAAGGTACTGGCCTGTTATTGAGTGCTGAATTAGATCCAGAACGATTTACAGTTGTTGGTCCGGGTTTGGTTGAAGAATGGTGCAGACGTCATGGTTTAGGAATAATTCATGGAGGCCATAATGCTATACGATTTACACCTCATTTTGGCTTAACTTCAGAAGAAATAGATCTAATTATTATAATTCTTAAAGATGCCTTAATTCACTTTTCCAAACTAGATACTGTTGAGCCAATATTAGCCTAAGTGGTAAAATGACCATAGAAGTTAGTATAAAAGGAAAAAAAGATTTTTTTTATCTTGCATTGGAAGATAGGCTTATTAGAGCAGGAGTTTCAATAGTTGATTTTCCATCTCATAAAACAATAAAAATTGGAATAGATACCGATGACGATTCAGATATTATGATACTCCCTGGATCAACTGCCAATAATAGGTCTAGAGTTACAATTTCAATATATGATTTGTTGATACCGAGTGGTAAAAATAAATGGGGTTCAAATGTAATATATGAGTTGTTAGAGTGTATTAAAAATGATAACCCACCATCTTTTAATGCTGAAGAAGCTTATTACTGGGTCAACATAAGAGATGCCGTTGAAGCAATAGTTATGTTATTAGTATCTGACATATTTAAGGATATAAATGGTCATTTACACCTATGTGGCCGACGGGCATGGTTCAATGATTCTCTTTTTGAAGAATTAGAGATGTTATGGTCAAGATATACTAATTCAATTAATTATTCTCATACTGTAGAATCATTGTCAAAGATACCTAATCCAGTGAAGGAAAACAGAATAAACAACAGAGTAAGACCAGACCTAGATCTTTTGAATAAAATGATGTTAAGGGCGGGGGGAGATGGCTGGCATCCCCCCACGCCTTTGCGTACAGGACTCATGGAGTTGCTTGCACAAAATCTTTGAATCCATTCTGAACTATTTTTTAATTAAGAAATAATTAACGAGAGTTCTTGTCGTTTTGTACTTGTAGGCGTACTGCTTGTGCAGATCCTTTTACAGCTTGCATAGCCTTTCTTACACGTGTTCCTGCAGCGGAGTTTCCGCCATCGTGCTTTCCAGCATCAGTCATTACTGCAGTCAATTCATCAATCATTCCTTGTACCATATCGCTAACGGACATGACCCTTCGCACCATAGAGGCATTATTAGCCATTACTGTTGAGTTGTAATCTCATTTTTGGCATTATTTGAATAAATCAGCACCTAAAATTGGTAATATTAAACTCGCATCTCCTTCAATAACTACTTGCGGTGCTTCCGCTCTAATTTTACCCCAAGAAATTGCTTCTCTTAATCTTGCTCCTGATAAAGAACCATCATATTCCGGTGCTGTAGTAATTCCTACGGCCGAATCTAAACCCCCTCTGTATTGATTCCACCAAATGACATGATGCTTGGATATTCCTCCACCAACCATTAGCGCATGACTCTCCTTTGCTGTCCAAGTTAGATCGGAAAGAATCTGTTCGTCAGCTAAAAAATCAATTATAAAATCAGGTTTCTTCTGTCTATGCATAAATAATTGTGCTCCAATAGCACCATCAGATAATCCAGGAATAACTATTGGAATCTTATTCTTCGCAGCCCAGTATAATAATGAATTTTCATCTGTTATTCTATTACCTATTGCCCAACATAACTCAACAGATCCAAATCCTAACCATGGATTATCTGGGCTTTCCTTCTTTCTTTCCTCTTCTATATCTTCTAACCATGGAGTTAATATATTCTCTAGAATTTCTCCATAACATTCATTCGGAATAATCACATTACCTAATCTATTTAGCCCCTCATCTCCTAATGCAACATCATCTAAATTAAAATCACCATGAAAATAATTTTCATATGTTCTTGCAATATCGTGATCTAAAGTTCCACAGGTTGTAATTATAACATTGAACTTTTTATTTTTTATAGCTTCTAGAAAAAAACCTCTAGTTCCAGTGGCACACAAACAAGCCGGAAAAGACAACCAATTTAGTACACCCTCATCATTTGATTTCGACATAGAATGCCTCAATATATCTCTTCCTTTTGCTAATTTGCTAGCTGTAAATCCTCCAGCATCTTTCATTTGATCAATTAGTGAAGAAACATCATTAACTTTCGTAAAGTCATAATCTTTAACAGGGACATCAAAATCATCCTTACTATATTTAGGCACGATTACACCGACTAGACATCAAGACTTCAATCCGTCGCATTTTCAATTTGATAAATCCTATCTCTAATTGAGGCTGCTCTTTCAAAATCCAATCTTTCTGCTGCTTGGTGCATTTCCTTTCTTAATTTTGTGATTAAAATGTCTTGTCCAACTCCTATTTCATTAATTTTAGTACTTTCTTGAATAAAATCATCTGGTTGTGAAATATTATTGAGAACTGAATCCGATGAATTCCATAATCCTGCACCAAGATTAAATTTTTTGGTTAATTTGTCTACACCTTTCTTTCTAGATGTCTTTTTTACCAATCTCTTACCTCCTTTTTCACCTTTTCCTGCTAATCCAGAAACTAAATCTTCAACTTCAACTCCCATGGTTGGTATATTTTTTGTAATTGTTTTTGGAATAATATTATTTTCTTCATTATATTTTATTTGTCGATTTCTTCTTGAAATAGTTTGATTGATCGCCGCTTTCATTGATGGAGAAATAGTATCTGCATAAAGAATTACAAACCCATTTTCGTTTCTAGATGCTCTTCCAATTGTTTGCAATAGTGACCTTTCATTTCTCAAGAAGCCCTGTTTATCCGCATCAAAAATTGCAACTAATGATACTTCTGGTATATCTAAACCTTCTCTTAGTAAATTTATTCCTACAATTACATCAATATGACCAATTCTTAATGCTTTTATTATTTCTGTTCTTTCTAAAGTATCTATTTCACTGTGTAGGTAATGTGCCTTTATACCCATTTTTTGAAGGTACTCTGAAACTTCCTCAGCAAATTTTATTGTTAAAACTGTAACCAAAACTCGCTCATTTGCACTAATTCTATCATTAATTAAACTTAGTAAATCTTGTACTTGACCTTCTGTAGGCCTGACTTCTATTCTTGGATCTAATAATCCAGTAGGTCTTATTTCCATTTTGGCTATTTGACCGATGTCTTCTAGTAGTTCTTGCATTGTCCGTTTTACCTTAGGTTTTTTCACATCTGCATTACCTCCTCCTCCATTACTTCTCACATGTAGTAATCCATCTGGTATTGTCTGTTTATTTACTTCTGCTAAATGCCTTAATTCTCGTTCTCCTGGTGTAGCACTCACATAGAGCATCTTTGGAATTAATTCTTGAAATTCTCCAATTCTAAGTGGCCTATTATCGAATGCTGATGGTAATCTAAAGCCGTAATCAATAAGATTTTTCTTTCTTGAAAAATCACCTCCAAACATGCCTCCTACCTGCGGTAGTGTAACATGCGATTCATCCATAATTACTAGATAGTTTTCTGCCCCTCCATGAAATTTTTCAGCATTTTTTGCGAAGAAATCCAAGAGACAGTATGCTCTTTGACCAGGCTTTCTGCCATCAAAATGGAGTGAATAATTTTCAACACCCTTGCATGAACCAATTTCTGATAACATCTCTAAATCAAACAATGTACGCTGTTCAATACGATGACTTTCTAATTCCATGTTTTTAGAATCGAAGTATTTTTTTCTATTTTCCATTTCCTCTTCAATATCCTTCAATGCTTTTGCAAATTTTTCTTCATCCGTCATATAGAATTCTCTTGGATGAATCCACGCTTCTTCGATTTCATCTAATTTTTCCCATGATACAGATTCACAAACTTGTATGCTGTCTATTCCTTCCCAATTAAATTTAACACGCAATGGNTCATCTCTACTAGGCATCCAAATATCTAGTACCTCACCGCGTAACCTTATGTCTCCCCTTGTAATTTCGCCCTTTACTCTCCGATACTGTAAGTTAACTAATTCATGTACTATTTCTCTAGGAGTACATATTTGTCCAACATGTACCCTTAGATGATTTTGCTCAAATACTTCTGGTGGGTTTAAACCATAAATTATCGATACAGATCCGACTGTAATCACGTCTGGTCTGGAGACAAGTGATGCTACTGTAGAAAATCTTTCTTGCTCAATTCTTTCATTCATCTGCAATTCCTTATCGATAAATAAATCTCTACCCGGAATATATGCTTCAGGTTGATAATAATCATAATAACTTACAAAATATTCAACTGCATTTTGAGGAAATAAATCTGACATTTCTTGCCATAATTGTCTAGCTAACGTTTTATTATGAGACAATATAAGAGTCGGTATTTGTAATCTTTTGATTATA
Source organism: Methanobacteriota archaeon (assembly GCA_002712575.1). GTDB lineage: Archaea > Thermoplasmatota > Poseidoniia > Poseidoniales > Thalassarchaeaceae > MGIIb-O3. The sequence goes on along the minus strand of PATZ01000032.1, from coordinate 25,085 downwards.
TTTGCCATTGCAAATGTCTTACCAGAACCCGTAACCCCTACTAAAATACATCTTTCTTTTCCAGANTCTATTTGTTCGACTAACATATCAATAGCCTGCTGTTGGTCNCCAGCCGTGTTATATTCTGAATCAAGAATGAACATATTAAACATCACTAGTCCATTTTTCTACAGTCGAAGGATCAGTGATCATTATCGCAGCCAGTAGAACCCATCCGGTTAACATCGAAATACGGAAAAGAGTCGTTTGGAAGTCAGCCAATCTATCCCTGTACAAGATAACTAAAATATTCAGAACACACATTACCCCTGCTGCAATCAGAAACCAAACCTCATCTGCCGGGTTCGAGATAGCGAAGCACGCAAACCAGAGAAGCGTCAGTTGTATCGATGTCCTAGTAGTCGCCTCCTCACCAAACCTAGAAGGAAATGAGTGAATTCCATTTTTGATATCACTTTCAATATCCATCCTAGCGTAGTTTATGTCAAAAGCAGATATCCATAAGGCCACTCCCAATGAGATGAAGAAGACTTCTGGATACCAAAATAATTCCCTGTGTCCATGGCTGTAAACGTTTTGTCCTCCAGTAATCGCCCCCCAACCATGCAAGTCAGCCGATACAGCAACCCAAGCCGCTGCTGGAGCAAGTCCCAAGCAAAGTCCCAGCCAGAAGTGGCAGAACCACGTATATCGCTTGGTAAATGGGTATATCAGGAATACAAGAACTGGCAGCCAAGACATTTTCAAGGCAACTTCGTTGAGCTGCCAGGCACCGAAAAGAAGCATCCCAAGAAAGATTGCTGAGAGACTCCATGCAGTCCTAATTGTCATGACTCCGGAAGCTAGATGACGACTTTCAGTACGGGGATTAGACGCATCTATATCTCTGTCAATTATTCTATTTAATGACATTGCCAATCCCCTCGCACCCACTGCTGCAATTAGAATCCAGACAATGTCGACCCCAAATTTATCTGATGAAAGCTCAGTCCAAAATTGATTGTGGGCTAGGATGTAACCAATGAAAACAAATGGTAGTGAAAATAAAGTATGTTCAATTTTTATAAATTCAAGTATTTCTTTAAATCCCATCAATATCCCATTTCCTTCATGATTCTATCAACATTTTCAATTGTTTCTGGATTATGAAGTGTTACNGCTGGCCATCTTCTGACNGGAATCTCTCCTTTTTTAGAAGGTATTGGGGCAGTAGCATCCCATGCTAAGCGTTTTTTATCGCTATCAAAGTGTACATCTCTCGATACATCAAATCTACAAAATAATTGCCATAATAGTTTCCTTTTCCAATCTTCAGATTTTAGATCTAAATCATCATCAGTGATGAATAGCCATTTTAGATTATTCGCCCCTTCTAGGTTCCAAATATCTTTACAAATTTTTGAAATTTTTTCTCTTTGTTGCCAAGCCAACTCTTCGTTTTCTTCTTCCATACTTTCTTCTGGTTTCGGGCCACCTTCTATGTTAGTTGTTACGACCATCATATTAGATCTTATCATTCTTGATTCCGTTACTCCTTCGACTGCGGAAGAAGATATTTCAATAGACTTAGATATATTTTTATTTGAATTTTTATTTTTTGTTATCTCACTGCTTGTGGCATCAATAATTAATTTAGTGTGTATGTTTTCTTCCGGAGAGGCATGTTCTAATGCATCAGCTACCATGCCTTCCAGAAATACCAAATCATTCGGAAGATCCACATTATTTTCCAAAACATCAAGCAAACAATCAAGATCTTTTACAGGATGTTCTGCATCGACACAAATTATTACTTTTAGGAACATCATTTGACCTGCACCTAATAAACCAAGAGCAGTTTTTCTTGCTTGTCTCGGGTAACGTTGTTTAGAAGAAACGATAGCAAGATTATGAAAACCGGTTTCTAGTGGTAAAAATAAATCAATCACATCTCTATGTTGAAATTGGAGTACAGGTCTAAAAGCATCGCCTATTGCCTCTCCAAGATAACCATCTTCCATCGGAGGGACTCCAACAATGGTCATTGGAATAATGGGATCTTTTCTGTGTGTGATTTTTGTAACGTGCATTACTGGATACCGATCAGATAATGAATAATGACCAAAATGATCTCCAAAGGGCCCTTCGAGTCTAGTTTCTCCCGGAATGGTGTATCCCTCAATCACAAAATCACATTCTGCAGGAACCCATAAATCATTAGTCTTGCATTTAACAATCTTCAATCTTTTTTTACCTAGTAATCCAGCGAATTCATATTCTGATAAATTATCAGGTAATGGTGAAATAGCACTGAACATTACCTCAGGCGGCCCTCCTAAACAAATTGCAACCGGCATTCTTTCTCCAGATTCCTCAGCATGATCTGCTCCATGTTTGTGTGCTTGCCAATGTAATCCAAGTTCTTTTGGTCCAAAAACCTGACTTCTATACATTCCCATATTATGAATTCCTGTATTTGGGTCTTTAGTAACTACTAATGGTAATGTAATAAATGGCCCTCCATCTTGTGGCCACGTTGTAGGTATCGGCAATTTTGTCATATCTGGATTTTCTATTATTACCTGTTGACATTTTCCCTTTTTTATTTTCTTTGGAGCCATAGACATCCCTTCCAGGGCTAAACTCATCCCTTTCCATGGTGCTCTGAGTATTGCACCAATGTCTGGTTTCATTAATGCTACCATCCTATCTCCTATCTCTCTTGGTTTTGTAACTCCTAGTGCCATGTTTGTTCTTTCTCTCGTGCCATATAAATTCATTGCAAGTGGAAATCTACTAATATTTCCATCCGCAAGTCTTGGTTGGTCAAATATCACTGCAGGACCTTCCTTTTTTACTAAATAGTCAGCAATACAACCCACTTCAAACTTCAAATCAATTGGGTCGCTTATTCTGAGAAGTTCACCTTTATCCTCTAATGCGCGGACATACTCAGTCAAATTACCCCAGTTCATATGTCCTCGACGAACTCTAATAATCATGAAGGTTCGCTTTTCACCATGCACTTTTGACCGAGAGATTCTTTGATACTAACCTTCTCGGATGACCATGGCGGACGACAGTACGATGTACGATGTCTTGGTGATTGGTGCTGGACCCGGTGGGGGAAATGCTGCATTACATAGTGCAAGATCTGGCCTTTCTACAATCTTAATTGAAGACCATGATGAGATAGGTACTCCTGTTCATTGTGGAGAATGCATATCTGATGTTGCTTGTGCTAATTTAGAATTAGATCTCCCTCCTCATGTCATAAGCAAACGTGTACATGGTATTCGTGTAATATTTCCAGATGGCACTGAAAAGAAATTAACAGAGGAAGGATATGTACTAGAAAAGCATTTATTTGAGCGCTGGATATGTGAAGAGGCAGTTTCACAAGGAGCAGAATTATGCCTTGGTCATAAAGTAAATTCTATGGAAAAATTGTATGATGGAGGAGAATTTATTGGATGGAGATGCAATGGAAAGGGTGATAATTTCCCCATCGAAGCAAAAGTAGTTATTGATGCATCTGGGGTAGCCGGAGTGTCTTCAAAAATTTTGAATTTAAATCCTCGACCAAATGTTATTGCAGGTATGCAATATGAGATGTTAGAGGTTCCTACTGATGACTATCTTGATTTTTATATTTGGCCAAAATATGTCGAAAAAGGATATGTCTGGATGATTCCAAAAAGTGACGGAAGAGCCAATGTGGGATTAGTTACAGAAAACAAATCTCGAACAAAGAAATCACTTGATGATTTTATTAAAGATACTCACTTCAAAAATCTAGAACAGGTATCTCCTTCTTGGAAAACAAAAGGAAATCCTGCTTTTGGAGGTACAATTCCAATTTCTGGGCCACATGAAAACACACATGCTGATGGCTTAATGTTGATAGGTGATGCAGCCGGATTCACCTCACCTCTTTTTGAAGGAGGTTCTCATCTTGCATTAAAATCTGCAGTATTTGCTGCACAGACAGCTGTTAAAGCAATCACATCTGGAAACCTGACTGCAGATTATTTAGCCGAGTATACCAGTTTATGGAAAAATGAATTTCCTCCATATAACAAGATATTAAGTGGAAAAACAGCCCTTTTTAATCTATCAGAAGACGATATGTCTCTCATGGCACAGTGTTTTCCAGACGAGATGAGTAATATGGGGCCACATGGAAAATTATTGGTCTGTTTGAAAATACTAATTCGTAGGCCAAAATTATATGTTAAACGTATAATTCCTGCTATGTTGTCATTCGGTTATTCCCGTGCTAAGTATTACGGCTGGTGATTCAATCTTTTCGCTATTGGGCCAGATTTCTATTTTTCTAGCAGCCGCCCTATCTGCATATAGCATATTTAATACTAAGAAAAATACATTAAAGCAAACTAATATTATATTTTTATTTCAAATATTGCCTTTTTTTTTATTAGTATATGCATTCTTATTTGATATCCAATCTTTGAGGCTTGTTTCTGAATATGGAGGAGAAAACCTACCTACTTTTTATAGAATTTCAGCAGTATGGGGCGGGCGTGCTGGTCCACTATTGCTTTGGGTATTTCTAATGTCTTTAGTTACATGGTTGATATCAATATTTCATAAATATGACAATTTACTAATACGCATTTTACATTCTTGGATTTTATATTTATTATTTATTTCTTGGTTATTAAATCCATTTTCTTCATATCAGGGAATTGATGGCGAGTTAAATCCATTACTACAAACTAACTTAATGGTAATTCATCCACCAATAGTTTTTGCATATTATTCATTATGTATCGCTGTTGCAAGTATTGCATTATCTGGAATAATTCAGAAAACACCTAATGATATTATTCATTCAAATTTAATTCCATGGGCACGTGCTGGGTTTTTTATCGGTACGCTTGGTATAGGACTCGGAGGTTTATGGGCCTACACCGTTCTTGATTGGGGCGGTTATTGGGCTTGGGATCCAGTAGAAACAGGTTCTTTACTTCCTTGGTTAACTTTACTACTGATAATTCATGCAAGAGCAAAAAAACATTCATCAGATAATATGTCTTCCTTGCCTGCATTGGCATTAATTACAGGGATGCTTACTCTACATGCAACTTTAGTTACGCGGGCAAATGGAGTTTGGTCCTCTGTACATGCATTTGTTGGTAATGAAGGAACAGTACTTCCTCAAGATCCATATCTCAGAATATTAAATATCTCAGATTTAAGTCCCATTGGCCTAGAAATCTTGGCTTATCTTGTTGCCTTAGTATTTTTAGGTATATTTACAATTTTTCACTTCTACAGGGAACAGAAAAATATTCTATTTTCTGAGAATGATACTTCATTCTTCCAAGAAAATAATCTTCTATCTTGGTTTCTTTTGATTACCTTTGTATTGGTTTCGATTAATATTGGCGCAAGTTCTGTTCTAGTTGTTGGAACTTCTTTATTATTTTTAACTCTCAATTCTTCATCAAAGAAACCAGCTTTTCATTGGATTATAGCTGGAATTATATTGATGCTTTATTCAAATTGGTCATGGTCTTCTAATACTTATCAAGCATTTTTTGGTATGATACCATTCCTAATTCCCTGGTTTTTATCAGATGAAGAAGATTTTTCAGTTTTATTAAAGCCCTTTAAAAAAACGTCAGAAAGAACAAGAATTGCACGAACCATTCCTTGGTATGGTGGAGCAACTTTTCTACTATTAACATGGATGCTCCTGACTGTTGAAATAGAAGGAAGTAATATTTTAGCACATGAATTTTATGGAGCTCCTTTAATTGCTTTGCTTGCATTAGGACTTACTTTGTATGCTTGGGGTAATTCTGTTAACTCTCGTAATGGAAATATTCTAATTGCTTCCACTCTCTTGCTTTCTATCTTTTTTGCTTATATTTCCGATCAGATATACTTACCAGGAGATCCAGAGTTAAGTGTAACATCTGGAATTTCAAGAGGTTCTTTAGGTCTTTTTATTTTAACATGGCTAATATTTGCAATTCCTCCAACAATAAAACAATTATATTCAACATCAGTCAAACTTTTTTCTCATTCTTATTCAAAAAACTCTCCAATAAGGCTAAGACTATTTGGATCACATTTAGCCCACTTTGGAATATTATTACTGTTGATTGGACACGTTTTTACAACAACTATGATAGACAGAACAGATCCGTCACACTTAGTAACCTTAGTCAAAGATGAGCCAATAGAACATAATGGATATGAATTTATTTTTACTGATGTAGAGAAATTTTCAGCCAATGAAGATCAATATCCCTATTCAATAGGAGATGGATATATTGGAATAGTCATAGATGTTTTCGAGGATGGAGAAAAAATAGCAGAAATATCTCCTGGTATGTTGAGATTTATCACCGGTAATGATGTTTCTCCAAGATCTGAAGTAGACAGATTCTCCACAATTTATGGAGATACTATAGTAATATTAGACTTCTACCAATCTCAAGAACTTCTTGAATGGATGACATTCGGACAATCAGAAGAAGTTGACAGAGTTAGAGTTACAATTCATTCTCTCCCCGGCAGTCATTTGGTTTGGTTGGGATGGTCAATAATCATGCTTGGAAGCATTTTTTCAATATCTTCAGACAGTATCGGCAAGAAAAAATTGGAAAAACAATAATAATTATTTATACTTTCCAAACCGTTTGAATGAAAAAGGGTAAGCAAGTCGCCGAGTCGTCCGGGGAGGCAATAGAATGGAACAAGGTTCAATTATTCACATTGATTATGACTTATTTAATGCTAATACAGAGAAATTAATCGAGACTACTAGAGAAGAGGTTGCGAAAGAACATGAAGTTTTTGATGAAAATCGTACATACATACCAATGATTACTATTGTTGGTTCAGGACGTTTGATAAAAGGTTTTGAAACTCATTTAGAAGATGCCGAAGCAGAAACTGATTATAATTTTGATATCGAAGCAATAGATGCATATGGAGAACGTGACCAGAGTTTAATTGAAACTATTTCTCAAAATGTGCTATTAAAGAGTGTCCGTGATCCCAATACATTGCATATAGGTGGCCCTGTAGAAATAGGAGGGAGAACTGGAACTCTACAATTTCTTAGCGCAGGAAGGGCAAGAATTGACTATAATCATCCATTAGCAGGAGTTAAACTAAGATATGATTACAAAATAGTAAAAGTAGTCGAGGATCGTAATGAACAAGTTGAAACATTACTAAAAATGAATACTGGTCGTGAGGACTTTGAAGTAGAATTTGAAGGTGATGACTTAACAGTAACCTTGCCAGAAGAAATTTCTTATGATCAGAATTGGCCATATGCAAAATTTTCTTTAGTTCAAACAATACGAGAAAGCCTCGGCGTTGGTGTTGTAATCTTTCGTGAGGTTCACAAACCACGCACTATAGAAGAAGAATAATTTCATATTTATACTTCCTATTATTGATATCTTATCGTCAACTTTAGCAGTTACTAGGTTTATGTCCTATGTCTTTTTGGCTCAATACGCCTCAATGACGACAAAAGGGTTTACTGAGCCATATGGTATTGACGTTCCCTATGAGTACCGAGAGGCACCAATAATACGTGGTTTGAAATTATAGGGCAGTATCCGCCAAAACATGAGGCGAACTAGTTCAGTTCAATCACTAGTTGCAATAATGCTTGTTTGTATCACTACCAGTGGTTGCCTTAGCTTAGCTATGCAACGTGAAATGATAGAAGATATGCGTGAAGAACCTGTATTAATCGAGAAGGAAGATAGATTTGGTTGGGATTATACTTTTGATTCATCAACCGCCGTAAATACAATCATGTACTCTAACGAGACTACGATTCTATTCGATGAAACAGTTTCGAAACTTGTTATTGAATTTCGTGCACAATTACCATATTCGACATATATAGAAGATCTAATAGGGAATGAAACAAATGAGGTACGGTATGTTGATGTTAAATTATGGCAACCGGGAACAAGAGACATTTCCTCTCCATTTTGGGAAGCAAGAGCAACACAGGATTATCCTTTGGAAAGATTCACATTCGGAAAGAGTGATTTCATTTTAGGAGAATGGGATTTGGTTGTTGAGGCTAGAGGTTACGGAATAACAGCTCCAGTAGACCAATTATCCTTCCATGATCATTTTGAAGTNTATGCTACAATTACTAAGCCTTGCATTCGATTTCCTGAAATAGATGACGTTGGAGAATGCACCTTTGTCTCCGATCTGAAGAGTTAGACTACTCCATCTCATGCGTAGTGCTTATGAATACAAGGCAGGTGGCCGCGCTACTGAGGTTTGATTATGGTTGAAGATATGGTCCCATTAGTTCCTTTTGAAACGTATGAACAACATGCTGTTCATATCGGTACAAATCAAAAATCCGCTGATATGAAAAGGTTTCTTGATACTGATAGGCAAGAAGCCGGTTTACATCTGATTGACTTAAATCAAACAGATTCCAGAATTAGAACTGTTGCAAAATTTATCTCAAATTATGATGCAGATAGAATTCTTGTAGTCAGCGCTCGTCAATATGGACAACGACCTGCTCGTATGTTTGCTCAATCAATTGGTTCTAAGCATATAGTCGGACGTTTTATTCCAGGTACTCTTACTAATTCACGATTACGTACATACATAGAACCAGAGTTGATTATAGTCACTGACCCTGCAGCAGACTCACAAGCACTTAATGAAGCGGTAAATTCTGGTCTACCTGTTGTAGCAATATGCGATGCTAATAACAAATTGAGGAATGTTGACATTGCTCTTCCTGCAAATAACAAAGGACGCCGATCTTTAGCACTAATATTTTGGTTATTATCTCGTGAAGCTCTAAAAATAAGGGGAACTATTACAGATGCTGACTGGGAAAGATCTCAAGATGTAGAAGATTGGGAATCTACTTTCTAAGTATCCCGACGNCCTCATAGAGGTGTTATTAATCCGACAATTAATGNCAGGTGCANCAGTACCACTTTTTCTTGCACCTATGGCNGGAGTTTCTGATTTAGCATANAGAATTCTTGCACGNGAATGNGGGGCNGATTTTACNGTAACCGANTTNACTGCAGCNGCTGGCTTATCAAGACATGCTTCACATTCATGGCTAAAGGTAGAAAGTCACCCTCTTGAGAAACCGTTTATACCTCAGATTTTCGGAGGGGTAACTGAAGAAATGGTTAAAACTGTCAAATTATTACAAAAAAAAGCTGATATAATTGATATAAATTTTGGTTGTCCAGCACCTAAAGTATGCCGAAATGATGCGGGTGCAGCATTACTTCGTGATCCAGACAGAATTGTAAAAATGGTTAGGGCGTGTTTGGATGTTGCTGAAGTACCTATCTCTGTAAAAGTAAGATTAGGCACTGGATCTGGTCCAAATACTGCTTTAGAAGTTGCTCAAAGACTAGAAAAAGAAGGAATATACCGAATTTGTGTTCATGGCAGAACACTTAAGCAAAGATATTCCGGATATGCAGATTGGGAACAAATAAGAGAAATAGTTGATGGTGTAGAAATCCCAGTAATTGCGAATGGCGATGTAGTAGACTCTACTTCTGCTAAGTCATGTATGGATTCTACAAAATCAGCAGGTTTGATGATTGGCCGAGGGGCTATAGGTATGCCAAATATTTTTTATGAAATAAAACGAGATTTAGGCTGGATCAAAACACCACCTCCTTGGAAAGAGGATAATTCGGCAATAGCAAGATTATGGTGTTGGAATAGATATCTCGAAATTAGTAAAGAAGTTTATGGGGAAAAAATGAATAAAAATATCAAAAGACATGCCATTTCTTTTACAAAAGGACTATCTGGAGCTTCAGCAATGCGTGTCAAACTTCACTCTGTAACAACACAGGAAGAATTAGGAAACAGAGTATCTAATTATTTGGAAAACTTAATTCATGAAGAATTGAAAGTTTAGCCATTTCTAATAATTGATTTCTCAAGTCTTTCTGCAACTGTTTTCAATCTAAGAAGAGTNCTATCCACACTTCTCATAACATTTTCTTTCATTTCTTCTCCATCACGACCCTTTATTCTATAGCCATAAGGCATCCTACCTCCTAATGTATTAAGTAATATTTTCTGTTTTTCAATGGATAATGGTAAAATTATTTGTTGAACTTTATCGCTATCCAAACTCTTATTTTTTATTCCATCAACTAATTGTATAGCAATTTCTTCATTTATTCTTCCAAAACCACCCCTTGTAAAGAGCCATTCTTCTCCTCTAGCTTCATATTGTCTTGTCATGCCAATATAAACATCTTGAGCTATCCGATCCAACATTGGTACTCTCTCAATAATATTTGAATTTCTAAATCTATCAATTATTCTTCTAATTCTTGATCTTGATTCTGAAAATTTATCGGAAAGAGACAAAATCGTAATTGGATTACTACTTTCGGCTAACTCCTTGAAAACCCTTTTAGCCAAATCATCTTTAATTTTAGCCCTATCTCCGTTTAAGCCCAAATCATCTAATAGCACATTTAATCTATCTTCTTCAATTTTTATTGCAGAAGGCTCGGATATCTTAATTTTAAAATTTTTATCTGTTGACTCACTGGGGATTTCCATTCTTTTTTCGGAGTGTTTAATATGATTGCTTAACTCTAATAATCTTAATTCAATAATCTCTTTTGCTTGAACTGCCATTAGATTTACCGCAGAAGTAATTGTTCCACCTCTTAACACATAAATGTGCCATCTTCCATAATTTTCTGAAGAAATCAGCCCAGACTCTTTTAATTTCAATATTTGATGATGCATACCTGTTTGAGATAGACCACAAACATCTCCCAGAGTCTTGATATCCCATCCTTTTAATGGTTCTAATAATAATGCTTCAGACATTATTTTATGTAATGCTCCAAACTCCTCCTCATCTCCCCAAGATTCAATTTTCCTCTTAACCAAACCCAATGAATCTAAAATCCAACCAAGTAGAACATCTGAATTTTTACTGCCTGTTGGCATAGACTTTTCTATCAGCTCTAGTCTAATCACAGTATACTCGAATATTACATGGCTCAAGAGCATTGGCTATGTTTTGAGTATTATTTATGCTAATTCTTGACGAATACCTAACCACGGATAATCAACAGTAGATTGATGTAATGCATTAATATGTGGAGCAAGTGATATGCCACTCTCATTAATAATCCCTCTATTTCTAAGTACTATAATAGCCGAGTGAACAGACGCGCGTGAACGACCTAAATCTCTAGCAAGTTGTGCTTGAGAAACCGGCTCAGGACAATTTGATAACTGTTTTACTATACTTTTCTGTACTCCTGANAGACCTACTGGTAACATAGATGCAGCTTTGTATTGATCAGTAACACCAGTCCCTTCCAATATTTCTACTTGTGCAGGAGCTCCTGCATAGTAACATGTTCTCCCATTAACTGACATCAAAGTAACTGATTTCTCATTTGTCAAAACTCTCAAGTGATGTCTAAGTGTGCCATTTGCTGCATTTAATTGTCGTTGTAGTTCCCTAAAATGTATTCCTGGAGATTTAACAAGTGTGGAAATAATTCTACTTCTTAATGGATGCTCATAGGATTCTCTAGGTGCCGTTATAGTCCCTTGCATCATAGGAGGTGCGAAAAAAGGCATTATTGCCCCAATTCCCAATGTTCCACCAATAATTGCAGTAAAAATATCAGTAGTCACGGGATAGGTTGCACGCAACTGTTCTAGTAAAGCCACAAACAAAACCCTACATTATGACCTTTAAGTATACATGGTCTCCTGAGTCATTAATGCTCTATTTTATTTTTCTATTATCACTCTTCCTTGTTGAATCTTCATGTAAGCAACAAGCGGACTTAGTAATCTTCCAGCATTTCTTCCGTGTTCTGTTAATTGATATCTCACTCGTATNGGTGGACCCTCGTCCACAATTCTATTCACTAAACCTAAATCAGCACAATGAGTCAATTTATCAGATAATGTTCTACTACTTATTCCCTTTAGTAAATTTCTCATTTCATTAAATCTACGATCTCCAGCAATGTAGAGTGCNGCTAAAATCTCTATGCTCCAACGNGAGCTGAAACTGGAAAAAGCCTCTACTGCAGCACCCACTTCCCATTCAATATCATATTCGCCGTTTTCATTATATGGAGCGAAGGTTTTTCTTATTGTTGTACCACTTTTTTTGACCTCTTTTATTGCTTCATCAATTACTTCATAATCTGAATTTGTGATTTTCATAGGNTCTCTTGGCATATTATCAAGTTACTCCAAAACTATCTAGTGTATAAATTACACCTCGNTGTGTGCATATATACTNCTCAGTTAATATATATCATCTCTCTAGTTCAGTGTAGAAATAACACCGAGTTAAGGAGGCGAAAAAAGTGGATAAATTTTTAGAAAAATGGATGGATGAAGTATTTGAAAATGATGAATTTAAGGAGTTTTAAATATGATATTNAATAGANTAAAAGAATTGATTATTATTGCTATAGCAGAATACAGAGCGCCGGCTTGGCCACTACATTTTCGTAGAAGATAATCAAGAATTAGTGTAGGAAGGTCTCCTTCCTTCGATTAAAGAAGAAAGGCCTTCTAAAGCATCCTTTGTTGAGAATATTCTTTCTAAATTTGATAGTTCCTGAGATAAACCATCTATTAATGATATATCTTCAGAGTTAGCTATTTCTAATAAATCTGCGGCAATTTCAAGTGCTATGGGCGCCGTGTAAGAAATCGACTTCATCTGTCTCAAGATCATGTTTTCATCTATTCCTTGAATATTGTTTGGTTTATTTCCATCAAGTATTTGTTTAATGTTATTATCAGAATAAAATTTTTTAGCAAAAATAACATTTTTATTTTCAAAATCTATCGGTTGATGTTTGAATTTATTATTTGGTTTACCAACTATTAATATTTCACTAATGGTTTTTGTTACATAATTTTGATCAACAAGATGTGTAATTAAACCAAATGCATTTGCAGTTTCTGCATTTAAGAAATTTCCAGCGAGAACTGCATATCTAGCGGCCTCTATTCCACAAATCTTTACTGTTCTTTGTGTTCCGCCTAATCCAGGATAAATTCCTATATTAGTTTCTGGAAAACGCATTTGAGTTTTATTCGTACCAATTCTATAATCACAGGCAAGTGCAAGTTCTAATCCTCCTCCTAATGTCAAACCAGTTGTTAAGGCAATAGTTATCTTTGAACTATTTTCTAATTTAGATAATACTTCGTGACCATAAGCTGTAAAATCATATATTTCTTGAAACGAATCTTCTTTAATTTTATCTACAAAAAACTTGACATCGGCTCCAGCAACAAATGCTTTACCTGAACCTTCTAAAATAATAGCTTTAATATCATCCCTATCATTCAAATCATCTATTTTTTGCCCTAATTCTTTAACTAAATCTACATTTAGGGCATTCATTGCTTCAGGACGATTAAGTCTAACAGTTGCTACATCTTTAGAAATTATTACATCAACATATGAAAAATTAAATGGTTTACTACTCTCTTTTTGGGNCTTTAATAAATTGGGTATTTTTAAATTTGCCAATTCACAATATTCTTTTGATATTTCGAATGCTCTATTGATTCCTATTTTATTGGCCAATTCAAATGGCCCTTTATTCCATCTAAGGCCAACCTTAGCACCTCTATCTACATCTTCTTTAGAACAAATCTCTTCATCTACAATTTGCGAAGCTACAGCAAAAACCTGCCCTAGTAGTCTCTCTTCGACTATTTTTCTTACAGATTCACTGTATTCTGTATTATTATCAATTTCCCATGCTTTACTATCGGCTACCATTCCTCTAAGATTGGATGCGCCTTTGTATCTTGGAGTGTTCAATTGGTGAGCAAGGTAATCTGTTGCATGAAGTGCTATTGATGGCCCAGTCAGATTCATCAATGCAAATGGCCCCATCCCTATATCAAACGCCTTACATGCTATAGAATCTATTTGGGCAGTTGATGCCACTCCTTCCTGTAATAATATGCAAGCTTCATTTAACCAAGGAACAAAAAATCTGTTAACTACAAAACCAGGCCTATCTTTACACACAATTACTACTTTGCCCATGGCCTTACAATATGTTTCTACGGCAAGTAATGTTTCTTCAGAGGTAGTTTCAGCTGGGATTATTTCTATTAGTCTATTTTTTGCTGGATGATAAAAAAAGTGTAATCCAACAAAACGTTCTGGTCTATTTGTTGCCTTTGCAAGATCATTAACTGATAGTGATGAGGTATTACTTGCAAGAATTGTATCTTCATTACATACACCATCCAGTGTTGCAAAGACTTCTTTTTTTATTTCAAAATCCTCAAAAACAGCCTCAATAACTAAATCTGTATCGGGATTGATATTTTCAGTTCCAACAACACCCTCAATCCTTGATTTAATTGAATCAATTTCTTTATCGGAAAATATTCTTCTTTCCAACGCTTGATCCAATAAATCTGAGATTATTTCTTGACCTCTTTTTACCCATTTTTCTTCTCTATCTACCATTTGAACATCAAATTTTTCTTGTGCAGATTTTTGTGCTATACCTGATCCCATGTTCCCTGATCCAATTATCGCTACTGTCTCTATTGCAGGCATGTTATGCCCAAGACAATCTCGCCCATATATTCAACGGATAAACAATCAAAAATTACAATATATTATGTTATACTTTACATCCCGGTACTGGTATGGGTCGCCGTAGAGCACTGGCTGTGGTGACATTAATAATTTTAGTTTTATCATTTTCAACTCCTGTTATTGCTAACGAAGATGGTAAATTTAACTCATCCAACGGGTGTAGTTGTCACTCTTCTTCATCCACATCAACCACTCCTACACATAATTTTCCCTCATCGTACACTCCTTCCACTTCTTACTCCATCCAAATTGGACTTTCAGGCGGGGTTTCAGGTACTAAAGGAGGATTTTCCCTTGAAGTTAGTCAAGGTACTCTTTCTACTGGAATTAGTATAGGAAGTGTCCAAGTAAATGCAGCAGGAAATCAGGCAACTCATACGACACCTGATTATAGATCCTGGGGATTATATTGGGAATCTCCTTCTTCGGGTTCTGGAAATGTGGTTTTTGAATTAGCAGTACTATCTGCCAATGGAAATGGAGGAACCTCTGGAGATTCTTGGGGGACTATATCTCCTTTTACTTCTTTAGAAAGTGTCAGTCAAAATACTCCTCCTGAAGCATCTTCATTATCATTTAACGAATTAAATCCTACAAAATCAACCGGCCTCTCAATTAATTATACTTTTTTTGATGCTGATGGAGATTTAGAACAAGATACAGAAATTAGATGGAAATTAAATAATTTATCTACTTCTTCAGTAGATAATTTAACATCGATACCAAATAATCTCATCNTAAAAGGAGACGCTTGGGAAGCTTTGGTCACTCCGAATGATGGCATAGATTTTGGAAATCAAATCTCAGTAGGTCCTATTGAGATAGAAAATTCTGCTCCATCCATATTAGATATTGAAATAACTCCCGAAAATCCAAATGATGACGATAATTTATTATTGAATTATGAATATTTTGACTTAGATNGTGATTTAGAACAAGATACAGAAATTAATTGGTATCTTGATGGAGTAAGACAAAATGAAATTGATAATTTGGTCAATATTTCTAATTTAATGATTAGATATGGAGATACATGGCAAGTATCCATTACTCCAAATGATGGCGAAGATTTTGGTGAAACAGTATGGAGTGATTTAATACAAATTGGTAGTTCAAATACTCCGCCAGAGATTGATATAGAATTTTTTAATTCTAACTTCACTACTTCTGATAATCTCCAATTCAATATCATATATTTTGATGCTGACGATGATGACATACAAAATACTGAGATTAATTGGTATAGAAATACTTTTTACATGTCAAATCTAGATAATCTTAATTTAATTTCAAATATTTCTACAGTAAAAAATGATATTTGGAATTTTTCTGCTAGAGTCAACGATGGTTTAGCATGGTCTGAATGGTTTCATTCGGATAGTATTCTCATCGAGAATACGCCTCCTGTGGTAATCTCATCAACAACCTCTACTGAAAATTTTACAACAGCAGATAATATTTCCATTTCTTGGAATCAATATGATGCAGATGGAGATTTTGAGTCTAATAGTAAAATAATTTGGTTTGTTAATGGAATTTCAATATCAGATTATGATGATTTATCGATAATACCTTCATCTCTAACTGAACGTAATCAAATCTGGCAATATCAAATAATTCCGAATGATGGGGAAGACTTTGGAGAGATTTTCACTAGTCCTGAGATTANTATTGTTAATGCTGCTCCTCTTGAATCAACTATCTCTATGAAAAATGGAAATAAAGGATTTATTATGCCAATAGAAGAAAATATTATTGAAAACCAGAGTGATATTTTCTCTAATGATAACTTAACCTTAGCAATTGGATATAAAGATATTGATAATGATCAAATTACTATTTCCATATACTGGTCAAGGAATGGATTTTATGTACCTGAATTAGATAATGAAACGCATATATCTTCAAATTTGTTAAGCCCCGGACAAACTTGGTCTGTTATTGTAAAAACTACTGATGTTTTTGGTTTATTTAGTGAGTCTTATGGATCAATAATTATTTCCAATATTCCTCCTGTAGCATTGATGAATGATATTTCAGATTCAATTGTACCTGGCTCACTCAGCTCTTTAGATGGTTCTCTATCTACAGATATAGATGGCAANATTATTTCTTGGATGTGGACAATAAATGGCCAAGAAATATCAGGTCAGATTATCAATCTATTATTAGAGCCTGGAACACATCAAATTATTCTCAAAGTTACCGATGATTTAGGAAAATCGTCTACTATTCAAACTAATATAAACATTAATGCAATAAAAACAGTTGATAATTTAATCACAGATATTGATGGATTAAATGTCAATCTCCAATGGACTTGGGATGGACCTTCAACAGCGTTCAATATTTACAGGTCAACTAGCCCCATTGATTCTGTAATTGGACTCACATCACTTGATAAAAAACCTCAATGGGGAGAGCCAGTTCCCACAAGGCTAATTCCGATTGGAATCACAAATGAGACAACATGGTCNGAAAAAGTACCAATAGGAGCAGAAGTTTATTATGCAATAACTACCTTTTTAGATGGAGAAGAAGTAATTTGGGTTTCTTCAGACGTTAATGTCGTAAGCATTGATGCTTCTTCAGCGGTTGATATTAATCTCAATGAAAATTCAGAAAATTCCTTTTTATCCATAATTTCCTCTTTTATATTGATCATCATGGGAATATCAAGTATCATTCTTAATTTATTTCTAAGGAGGGATAATCATTGAAATATAAATTATCAATTATAGCCATAATCTTTGTATTACTTTCCTCTACTACTTTTTCGGTAGCTAATCCTGGAGGGAATGGTGACAATAATCGTGATTTTACGTGCGGAGGTTCTTGTCATGGAGATCCTTCTCTTTCAGCAAATTCTGATGGTATATTGACTATTGAAATTCAAAGAAATGTATATGCAAGTAATGCCGTAGCGGTACATGTAACTGCTAGTGATATGACACTATCCAATAACAGGATTGTTGGTATTTTCTTATTAGGCTCATTAAATGGTAATTCCGATCATCCCTCTGATTATGGATGGAGCATTATTCAAGATCCAAATGGAGGAATAAATAATTATGTAGAAACTACTGTCTCTTCCAGCAATTCAGTAACTTTGACTTGGATACTATTTGCGCCAAATCAAGGAGGTAATTACAATTTATATGCCCAAATGAATCATGGTCATATCTCTAATTCTAATAATCTAGCATATACTGGAGTATCAGATCCATTAACTATTGATGTGCAAACTGCTCCTGAAAATCTCCCTGGGTTTTCAGAATTTTGGGTTGCGCCAGAATACAGATCTCCAGGCGATTCTACAAATATTATTATAATGACAAAGAATACTGATTCAATTCAAGTTGAATGGAAACTAGAAGGAGAATGGTTTGAAAACATAGCAAATGTATCATTAATCGAAAAAGACATATGGTCGGTTGATATCCCTCCTACTTTTGGTGATAATGTAATTCAATACAGTGTAACAACATCTAATGGTAACTATTCAATAAAGCAACCATTACTAACAGTTGGCACTTCTCCGGTTGATTTTGAAGGCTCATTGTTAGGAGCTAGATTGCAGTCATTAGCCTATGCAACTGTAATAATAGGATTTATTACAACATTACAATTATATTTTTCCAAACCGAATATCAAAATATCTCAACAAAAATCTAATTTTTCTAAAATAAATGATGGCAATGAAAGATTGATTAAGCACCCCGATCACCCCGGTTGGTTGTGGGATAATATAGAAAATAAATGGGTCATTGACCCTGATAATCCTCCAAATGGTGGTGTTATTGATGGTTAGTGCGGCTACCTTTCATGCTGCTATTGTTGAAATAACAATAGGAAGCTTAACCTTAGCAGTTATTTGTAATCTATTCTGTCTCCAGTTCGCCTTCTCCATTCCTATTGATAGATTGAAACTATCTGAAAATATGCTACATACCATGGATCGTGCAGGATTTATGGGTGCATTATTGGGCTCAGTAATGATGCCACTTGCAATTTTTACAGGAACACTTTCGGTTTCAGGTAATCCAGCAGGTTCGGAATTACTCTACAATAAATTTCTATACAGTGGATTAGCATTTGGTTTTTGGGCTTCATATTTAATCGGCAGAATAAGAATGGGCTCAGAAATATGGAAGAGTAAAAAGACCAATTTATTACAAGTTATTACGTCCATGTTAGCCTTTACTATGACAATCACAGTCGCTTCAATCGGTGGAAAAATTGTTAGGAATGAATCAATTCTTGATTTAATGCCATTTTGGCTCCCAATAAATAAAACAGTTACAATTGATCCATTAATTTCCGGTCTATTGCTAATCTTAGGAATTTCTTCAATATTTATTATGTATAAAATAGATTACTTATTAGGTAGCAAAAATTAGATTAATATCTCTTTGATTCTTCTTGCGTGATTCTCTGGAGATAAATCAAGTTCAGCAATTCTTCTCCTTCCTTCTTTTGTCCAGCTTTCTCTATTTTCTTGTTTGTTCGCTTCTCGTAGGGCTATATGCCATGCCGTTAAATCATTCCTATCAAGTAATTTACCGCTAACTCCATCTTGTATTGTATCTCTAAATCCGCCTTCATTTACAAAAATTGCTGGGGTGCCTACTGCAAATGCTTCTATCGGAGTTAAACCAAATGCTTCTCCGTATGCCATGCTAACAATAGCTCTAGAGTTACGCATCAAACTTACCAGTTTTGGAGAGGATAGTCTTGGAGCAATCCAAAGATTAACATCTAAATAATCTGCATATTCTTTCAGCCTTGTCAAATCTTTTTGTTCTCCTCCACCTACATGTACTACTCCTAGATTTGTCCCTGAAATCATTTTGATTGTTTCCCAGGTTCCTTTAACCCAACTAGCCTTTCCTATATTTACAACATATTCATCATTGCCACTATATGGGTTTTCTACATCATTAGTATCATCTTCAGGGAATTCTGCATAATCAACACAAGGCCACAATACTCCCGTTTTTATGTCATATATATCTCTAGCCATACTGGATGAATAATTAGAGTTACTACTTATTACAGAATTCTTTCTAAGATAAAATTTTTTGATTAATTGTAAATCTCTATTTCTAGCCCTTGAAAGTAATAATTTTGTTAGCCAAAGGTTTCTTTTAGGAAACCCATCAATATTTCTATGCAAAACATCTTGATGTAATCCTCTATGTGGTTCAAGTAGATGAAGATGACAAGAAGTATGTTCAGGAATATGTTTGAAAAGTCCCAGACTACCATCTCCACTGATAATATGCATAAAATCTATATCGCTTATCTCGTTAATCAAACCTTCACAAGTTGCCCAGGCATTTGATGCAGACGCAATACCAGTATCAAGAATTGTTGAAAAAATATTTCTTGGCAATGACCAATTATTTTTTGGTGCAAATAATTTAATTTGTAATTTCTGACATAAATCTTCTAGTTCTGGAACTTTATGTAAAGTTGCTACTTTCACAGAAAAAAACTTTGTTAATGAAGGAATAATTCGTAATAAATCTCTTTCAGCACCACCCATGGGTGCAAAACTACCTTTCGCTACTATCAAACTTGGGCGAACCTCTTCTCCCAACTCCGAATAACTGTTCATCAGGTCTCACATAACCCGTTCTCATTTAAGGGCAACATGTTATCGGGATATCATGGTAAGGCGTGTTCTGTTGGCACGTGGAGCATCTTTACCAACAAATAACGGTCTTGGAAGGGCGCATCATTCTATAGAATCAATACTCAATAATGCTCTTGTCCCAAATTGGACTAAAGTATCAGTAGTAGAGCATGAAATTACGTCCAATATC
Source organism: Methanobacteriota archaeon (assembly GCA_002712575.1). Classification (GTDB taxonomy): domain Archaea; phylum Thermoplasmatota; class Poseidoniia; order Poseidoniales; family Thalassarchaeaceae; genus MGIIb-O3. The sequence goes on along the minus strand of PATZ01000032.1, from coordinate 4,613 downwards.
TTTCTAAGGTTATTTAATAGATGGATAAAGCATCCTAAAAGGGTTACTTTTGAAGCATCCAAAGAAGGAATTGATTTATTGCATATTACTGATCAAGAACAAGCACATTTAGTACCATATAATTCATCAATTCCAGTAGCAGTAACAATTCATGATTTTTTCCATATTAGACCTAGAACAATAGAAGCTGGGGACGTATATGTCTCTGTAGGTGAAAATAAACCAAATTTAATTCGAAAAAGAGATTTAAAAAAATTAAAATCCGGATTACTCAGGGCTGATATCTTAATTTGCATTTCCGAAGAAACTAAATTAGAAGCTGAGAAAATGTTCCCCTCAAAAAAGACTTTTTTAGTAAGAAATGATGTAGATGTTGACTATTGGAATCCTTATAAAAATCCTGTTTCAAGAGATATTATATCTGATTTTGATATCGATTCGAAATGTTTAGTCATCACGGTAGGAACTAATGCACCTCGAAAAAGACTTGACTTCATCCAGAACGTTTTCTTACATCTTCCTAAAAATATAAGGGAAGATATTAATCTAGTAAACATAGGTAGTGAAATTAGAGTATCAGAAAAACAACTTATTTCTTTTTTCCAGCATGCTGAGGCATTATTATTTCCAAGCATTTCAGAAGGTTTTGGATATCCTCCTGCTGAAGCAATGGCTGCTGGATGCCCAGTTATAGCTGCAGATTTACCTGCACATAACGAAATCATTCCTAAAAATTGCTTAGTCGATTCTATAAACATAGATCAATGGGTCTCAAGGATTACCAAAATTCATGAGGATTGGATTAGGTCAGGAAAGGCAGATAGAATACCAGATGATGAATTAATTAAGCATGTTAATGATTTGTTAAGTCCTAAGAAACATGGTTTAGAATTATCTAAGGCATATGATAAAGCAATTAACTCATTCAAGAAGTAATCCATTGCTTATATTCATAAAGAAATATTCACTTTTATCAATAATACTTACTGCTATAAATACACAAAGACTATCCGATGTTTAACTATGCTTCGCGTCACTTCTCTAAAGAAAGGCTTTGGTTCGGGAAGAAGTAGGCTCGAAGTTCTCAAAGGTATAAATTTGGAGATTACATCTGGAGAATTAGTAGCATTAATGGGGCCTTCTGGCTGCGGTAAATCTACACTTCTAAATATAATTGGAGGGATTCTAGATGCTGATTCNGGNAGTATATCTTTACAAGAATTCGNATATGGTACAAAACCACCAAATAAAGTAGTTGANGTNCGCAGAAATGGNGTAGGATGGATATTTCAGGATTTCCATCTTGTAGATAGATTATCTGCACTAGACAATGTAATTTTTTCCTTAGAATTAGCCGGCATTCCTTCTCCAGAGGCTTCTATGAGAGCGAGAGAGGCATTGATAAGAGTNAATCTCGGTGACAGAATGGATTTTATCCCTGATCAATTATCTGGTGGTCAGCAACAAAGAGTAGCCATAGCCCGAGCTATTGCAGGTAACCGACCTTTGTTATTAGCTGATGAACCAACTGGTAATTTAGACGTCAAGAGCGGTGAGGAAATAATTGATTTATTCAAAGAGTTGGCAAGAGATGGTGTATCAATATTGATGGTAACTCATGATCCTATTTTAGCATCAAAGGCAGATAGGATGTTATTACTAAAAGATGGTATAACGGCTGCATCTGATATTCGTTCAGCATGGGGAGACAATAATGTGGGTGAGGAAGAATGAATCCTTCTGATGGGGACAATTTGATGGATAAAATCGCAATGAGAGAGGGAGAGCAAGGAGATAATATTCCTATATCTCAATTTGAAAATCAATCCGAAGATAAAATTTCAGGAAATATAAATTTTCTTGATTATTTAAAATCACTACCAATTACTAGTAGGATTATTTCTTTGCCTGATAATATTATAATGGCATCTAAGAGTTCTTGGAGAGGTCGTGAAAGAGTATTAGCTGCTTTTGCTGGAGTTTTTTTGGCATCATTAGTAATTACTACAGTATTAGCATACTCTGTAGGGTTGTCAACTGCATTCCTTCAGGGGGCTTTGGAGAATGATGTTTTTGATGCTCAGATAGCATTTGATGAAGATCCAGGAAAAGATTTCAGAACCAATGACTCTTTAGTTTGGGAATCAATGTGTGATGAACTAATTGCAATTGAAGGAATATCTGATTGTGGAATTGTCTATGGAAGACANGGAATTAGGNCAANTAGTATTTTTGATGATAGTAATCTCAAAGCTCAACCACTANTAGTTGAATCTGTTACAGCATCTATCGGAGATTGGAAAAATGTAAGTTGGGCNTATCCAGAGGCAACAGAACAAGGTCCGCCNATAAATGANAATAGGCCAATTAGATTCTATGGNGATGGNGTTTGGGATGGAGAGTTGGGAGAACGNCATGCTAGAGATATTCTNTATGGNANNTGGCCTTCTANNCATCTTGATGCGGAAAATAATAGAAGTATAATTCTCCCTTCTCAAATTGCTAGTAGAGCNGGAGTTTCAATAAATGATACTATTGATTCATTGACATTCACCTTCGTCACCGATNCTGCNGGAGGNTCAAGTTTAGAGGATATTTCTGAAAGTTGTTTNGGCGANCTTGAANTNAATTTTGANTCAGGTTTTCAATTNTGCAGAGAAAATATNACTGTTAATAATTTAAAAGTTTCAGCNATATATCAAGAAGGACAATTTGGAAATCCAACATTATTNTTNAATCCNGTNATGGTATCAGATTCAGTACTTAATGATTCTCAAAAATTAATCTTAATGGATAATGACCATGGATATCTAGGTGTTTCAGTTGATAGNAATTTATTNCCTTCTTCTTCAACATCAGCNGCCACTTCTTGGCTCAATGANTTAGAAGAAACTGTAGAAGAAAAAGAATATGCNGATTCTTCAATTAAAGTACGTTATAATGATGTAATTTCTGGGACAATAGTATTCCTNAACATATTTTTAGGTATTATTCAAGTATTTGATTANATTCTAATGATACCAATTATAATTTTATCTTTTTCCGTTCTTATCTATGGNCTCGTATTATCNTTAGAACAGAGAAAAAGAGAANTATCGATACANCGNGTAATTGGAGGTACTGAAAGTAATTTAACAGGAATGATTTTATTGGAACTTNCAGTTTTAGGATTCNTAGGTTGGTTTACTGGTTACGTCTTAGCGTTGTTGTCNGTTCCATTAGTACTGGATGCAGTAGGTTTNATGTCATTCCGATCATCTGGAACAGAGATAAATCCAACACTATCATTNGCTTCTACNTCTTTCGTTATTTTANTTAATGTAGGTTTAACTTTGCTTTTCGGAAGAACNAGGGTTAAAGATTTCTTAAGTATTGAAATAGACGAAGGCGTAAGAAAGGTTGCAAGATTNAAGAAATCTAGATTNTGGTTACATNTTNNAATNTTTGTAATTGGCGGCTTANCCTTCTTNGAAAGTTGGATACAAAGTAATGGAGGATGGGGNCCATTCGACTCGAGNGGAATNTTTTCAAATTTTATTGTTAATGCTTTATTATTATTATTNGGTCCTTTTATGCTATGGATAGGTGGTGCACTTGTACTTGGTCGCTTAGGNGCTGCCGGTCCGAGAATTTTCACGCTAATTCTGGGATGGTCTCCTTTGGTANCAGATATTCGACGAGGNCTCAAAGGATCTGGATCTAGTGAGTCAGTNAACAGACTAGCTGTAATAATGNTACTCACATTATCAATAGTAACTTTAGCTGCAGTACAAGGTTATACAGGTACACTTGTTGACGAACGTACAACTTCGGCNGAGAATGGNGCAGACCTCCAAGTACAATTTAGTACANCAATGAGTGAAACACAAGCAAGAAATGAAATTCTACTAGCAATNCAAAGAGTTGACAATTCTAATATTAAAGATATAGGTTCAATGACTTCGGTTGGAGATATATTTACTAGTCCTATGGGCGAAGACTCAAGATTAAGGACATGGATAGTTTTTGATGACCATGAAGAAACTCTCCTTTGGGATACTCAAACAATTCCAAACTCTGTAAGCGAAGCCTCTTTATTGTGGAAGAATAATTGGTTTACGGCTGGTTCGGACGCCCGTAGTCAACTCGGACTTTCTTCATCTGATATTGATAATTCTATTACTATTGAATACACTGATTATGATTTCTCATTNGGTCCAGATGGATTAAATATATCCACAACCGTTACAGATGCCAATATTCAATACATGGGCGGTCATAGNTGGATTCCGGGATTAGAACCAACTCAATCTTCACAAGTTATCGTAATAGGAGAATCAACTTACAAGGCATTGGTAGGAAATCAGACAGCAAATTCCTATACTTCAAACAAATGGTTCTTTGAACTATGTAATCAAAAAGATAGAGGTTGTGCAGATGCATTACGTGAGTTAAGTACTGAGGTATCAAACGTTATTGGAGTCTCNTCCTCTACGGATTGGCCAACAGTTCATGAGGATAATGAGAGAAAAGGAGGTTTAATTTTTGGAACACCGGGATTGCTAAGTTTACAATTCGTTGTTGCTTCACTTGCTTCAATAGCATCAGCTTTTGTTTTCTTATCATTAGTTTTG
>PATZ01000031.1 GCA_002712575.1 Methanobacteriota archaeon | reverse complement strand
GCCGTGCGAAGAAATAATTTGGTAAGTTTACCAAACTGAGAACACATTATAGAGGTCGGGCCTAGTGCCCGGCCTCTTTTTTATAAGATTAAAGGTTTTATTCGAAGGCTAACGACTAAAGAAGCATAGCAACTCGACTTGCGTTGTTTATTCACCTTCTTTAGCCTGTGCGCCAGTGAGTTCAATGTTGCTCAAAGGTGGTCGTTTGATCGACCCAGCCAATGGAATAGATGAAACGACTGACCTCTTGCTAGTCGATGGTAGGGTGAAGGCTGTTGGTTCAGATATTCAGGATCAAGCGTCAGGAGAGGTTTCGCAGGTTGATGTTACTGGGAAAGTGGTTTGTCCAGGCTTGATAGATATTCACGTTCATTTTCGTGAACCAGGTCAAACAGCAAAGGAGAATATTGAGTCGGGGGCAGCCGCCGCCGCCAAAGGTGGCTTTACGACAGTTGTCTGTATGCCGAACACAAGTCCGGCAATCGATAACCCTGGGACAGTGGCACTAATTCAGGATAGTGCTGAGCGTTCATCCAAGGTTAATGTACTGAGTACCGGTGCAATTACCAAAGGGATTGCGGGAGAAGAGTTGGCGCCAATTGGTTCTTTGAAGAGTGCTGGCGTAGTAGCAATTACCGATGATGGGAATTGTGTTCAGAATAATGATTTGATGCGTCGAGCCTTGGAGTATACGGCAATGTTTGATTTGCCAGTTATGGATCACTGTCAGGACTATTCACTTGTAGGCTTAGGGATGATGCATGACGGATACTGGAATAGTACGCTTGGGTTGCCGGGTTGGCCTAGTGCAGGGGAAGAGATGATTGTTGCTCGTAATATTTTACTTGCGGAAAAAACCCAAGCGCACATTCACTGCCAACACATGAGTACAGCAGGGAGTGTTCGGTTACTTCGTGAAGCGAAATTACGGGGTGTTCCAATTTCCGGCGAAGCGTGTCCTCACCACTTTACATTGACGGATGCTGCGATTGCCGGCAGTCAAAAGTTTTGGCATGAAGATGGGAAGGGAATATGTTATCCGGGTGGTAGTGATCGTCCCTCTTGGCCTGAGTTCGATACTAATTTTAAGATGAATCCGCCTCTTCGCTCTGCAAAGGATCGTGAGGCGGTAATTGAGGGAGTTGTTGATGGCACACTTGAGATTATATCCAGTGACCATGCACCTCACTGTGACTACGAGAAAGAGGTTGAGTTTGCGAATGCCCCATTTGGGATAACTGGTTTAGAGAACCAGCTTGCTGTATCGCTAATGCAGCTTTATCACAGTGGCCGGATGAATTTAGCAGATTTAATTACTCGATTTACAGTGGCTCCAGCGCGTTTAATTAGATCCGACCGTGGCACCCTGAGTCCAGGTTCTCCAGCGGATGTGACAATATTTGATCCTGATGTTGAATGGGTTTTTCGTCGTGAGAATACTGTTAGCAAGGCGACTAATAATCCTTTCTACGATTGGAATTTGAAAGGGCGCCCGGTTATGACCGTCGTTGGTGGAGAGATCGTATCGAAATGAGTCAAAACTGCGTCGAGAAAGAACGCATTCTTCTTATCGAGGGCTTTAGTAATATGCTTTCAGCTAAAATTCCCCGGAATTCTGCGCTACGCATGAAGTCAGGTTGTAGGCTTGATTGATGCTGCTCAGATCAGGAAAACTGCTGATGAATTAGTGGTGTAGAGTGGGGCGACATTACGAATGTGATTAAGCTACATGCCTAGTTGGGCAAGGAATAAAATTGTGTAATTATAGGTCTATTTCAACTATCTATCTTTTTTAACATAATTATTTCAAATGCTTCAGTGTTGGCTATAGGATTGGCCGAAACTGTAACACATGTTAATTTTTTGAGACGATGTTAGATGATCGCCCATATATGCGACCGGAGGAACCCCAGTTTCGTCCTCCTTTATTTCAACAACCATGGTCAGGTTGGGCGATACTACTGACAATCAACCTTGTAGCTTTTATACTTCAGTTATTGATAGACTCTAATAGTCTTTCACCTTCAAGAGACTTTCGTGATTCATTTGTAGGGAATTATCTTTCGATGCCCACTGAGAATATTTCGTGGTTGTTGCCTATTCAATTACTCACTTATCAATTTCTCCATGGGAGTGTGGGGCATTTATTATTAAATGGGATAGCTTTGTTTTTTGTTGGTCGCTTACTGGAGCCGGTGATCGGCCGCCGTGAGCTCATTGCTCTTTATCTTGTGAGCGGTATAGCTGGAGGTTTATTTCAACTTTTATTTGCAGTTTTATTGCCTTCTCATTTTGCGGGGCCTCCAATGATAGGAGCAAGTGGTGCTGTCTTTGGGTTTATAGGTGTTTATTCAAGGTTATTTCCAAGGCAAGAGGCTTACTTTTTGTTGTTTCTAATTTTGCCAGTGCGCATGAAATGGAAATGGATCTTCTGGGGTGCATGTGCCATTTCAATCCTTCATGTGCTATATACGATACAAACTTTTAGTTCGGATGGGACTGCTCATGCGGCTCATTTGGGTGGATTATTGTATGGTGCATTTTTTGTAGCTGTTCTTGTGCGGCGTGGTGGTTTTCTCCCTTTATTTTCATTAATTCCCAAAGTTAAGATCGCATCTGACTCTCAAGCTGGTGGATCCGGTGCATCACGGCGGAGGAATTGGCGAAAGCCTAACATGGTTGATGCTGCTGAAGTATCCGGGCAAGACTTTATGAGTCGTGATGTGGATCCTATTTTAGATAAGATTTCTAAACATGGTATTCACAGTTTAACTGAGAATGAGCGTAACATTCTAGAGAAAGCTCGTTCGAAGATGTAACTAACTTTGTTAAGTTTAAGGCAAGTCGTTCAATAAATGTACGTAGTGGCGAATTTTTTCAGGGTCAGTAACCTTTATTGAGAATTCAGGTGGATAAAGTGCTTTGCCCATAAAGCAACGCTCATTTCGAAATTCCATTTTACTGGTCATAGGTGAAGAGCCTGTAACATGGTACTCTTGAGCGCCTGTTTCTCGTATAATGCGTGTTAGGTTTTTTGCTGTAATTCCGGCACCAGGCATGATGATAATATCATCGCCTGCACGGCGTACTAGTTCGGCAATCAAATCCACGCCTTCAAGAACGGAAGGCTCTTGCCCCGAGGTTAGTAAGCGATCAGCACCAATACTTATGAGATCATCAAGACTTCGAAACGGATCTGCACTGACATCAAATGCACGATGAAAAGTGACCTCAAGAGGCCTCGCTATTTCAATTAGTTGACGAGTTCTTTCAGTATCAATAGATCCGTCAGTGTTTAGCATGCCTATTACGACCCCGTTGATACCTGCTGCCTTCAAGGTAACGATGTCATGCTTCATAGCTTCAAATTCATCGTTTGAATATAGAAAGTCACCGCCGCGTGGTCTTATGATAACGTTTACCTTGATGCCAACACGTTCTAAAGTTTGGTAAACTGCTCCAATACTAGGTGTGGTTCCTCCTTCGAAAAGGTTTTGGCAAAGTTCAACCCGAGCTGCACCTCCGTGTTCTGCTGCTATAGCCGAGGCAACTGAGTCGATGCATATTTCAAGAATAGGCGTGTTGTTTGTAGCTTGTTTCACTGGCCAAATAGTATCAGATCACTTCTTCAAGATGAAGCGAACTGTTTTTAGTGAAACCAATTTGACTAAGGGTTATGCTCTCCGCGTGCTGAAATTCCTTGCAGTATCAGTTATGTTTTGTTTGGTAGGATGCAATGCCATGCCTAAAAAAAGCTCAACGAGCCAGCCCCTAGTTGATAAGAAGCACGGTACGGTTGTTGTTCCGACATTGATGCGTACAGAAGGCAAGGTTGTTCGCACAAACTTAAAGCTTAATTTTGTGGTGTTGGATTTCGGTTTCAAACGTTTACCACAGGTTGGACAGCAATTGGGCATTTACAGGTTGGGTAAAAAAATTGGCCAAGTGCGTGTGTCTGGTCCGGCTTGGGAAACCTATACGGTTGCGGATATTGTCGATGGTGAAATTTGGGAGGGTGACGAAGCTAAGCTTAAGTGACTATNAATTTAGTNAGNNNGATTAGNTTCTGCTTCCNGAGTTTGAATCGACAATATTACGNCCACCGTCCTCGCGGTTATACGGACTGTGGAGGTTAAAATATATGGCGCAAAAGGGTCTTGCTCCATCTGCTTGGCTAAGCATTATGGTAATCTCCTTATCTAGTGCAATACCATGCCGCATTCCTTCAGCGCGATTTTCATATGCTTTGATAGCTTTTATTATCAGTCGTTCGATGGCTTCGAGGCATTCATCTGGTGTTTTGAATAAACATACAATATGTCGGTCGTATGATTTCATCGCACGCTCAATTTCTTGGCGAAATGTTTCTATTTTTAAATCCATTCGATGGCGTTAAAGAGGGTCTTATTGCTTAATTTGNTAGGATTCAACANAACAATCAATCTATAGATTTGGATTCATTTTCCTGTTCGCGTAGCCGTCTGAATAGCTTTCTGACGTCTAACGCTCCTCCAATAATAACCAAAAATGACATGACTGCGAATAGGCCACATGTGCCTAGAAGAGTCATTTTCCAAACTCCTGACCAGCCGAGTTTAAGGTAAACAAGAATATATAACATGCCTAATATGCAAAGGAAGACTAGTTGCATAATAATCCATAAAACATTGAATACGCTTTGAGGAGTGGTTTGTGATTTGATAGGCATTCTTTTCGGTTTGGTAGCAGGAATATCAATTACTGGCGGCTCGCTGGTCTTGGGTTCCTGCTGGGATTTTTNTGATTGGTTTGGATCTTCACTCATGGCATTGGTCTTTCATCTTGAGTGGNTGATGTCTTGGTGGCTNTCGNGTCTAGTGGTGGTATGTCCTTGGGGCTTGAATCATTTGGGTTTATCTCGGCTGATTTACGATCTGGGGCAAATATAGACCCTAGAATAAACACTAGCATGGTGAAGGCTACAGTCATCAATCCAACCCTTGCACCTGAGATTGGTTTGTAGAATGAGATAACATCACCTGTTTGAGGTTTAAATTTTGGCCATTCTCTAACTTCGATTTCATCATCTCGACTGTATGTTATTTCGGTTGCCTGCATAAACCCACTTGGCTGACGAATTATAGCAGTCCATTCTTCGAGNGCGTTTCTTCTCCATGGTTTGGCTTGCTCGAAAGGAGCCATTATGAAGTCGGTGAGCATATATNGGACAAATGATTTCTCGGGNATTTCCTTTTCCTTAAACTCTTCAAATTTAACAGTGGTATCTTCCACTAGTGTAATTGGCTTTCCATCGATGCTGCCTGGTATATATGGATGAATGGCTTGTTGAACTGGTCCAAGCCCTNTTATGGCTGTGATGCCAGCAAGTAGACCAAGAACTGCTCCAGTGGAACTTGCACGTTTCCAATAGAGGCCTCCGAACAAGAGTGAAAAGGCTCCGGTAAAATAGATTGCGCCAGTGATGGCCATATAATCCCAAATATCTTCTTCACCACCGTAAAATAGACCCCAGTAAAGAATGTAAAAACCAATTAAAACAATTAGTATTCGGGTAATCTTAATACGAGTCGGGTTATTTAAGCGTTCCTTAAAAAGGGGNGCGATTATGTCTTGTGTGATAACTGAGCTCCAGCAAAGTAAGTAGCCATCATGTGTGGACATAAAGGCAGCAATCATTGCGGCAGTGATTAGCCCGACTAGACCGGCCGGTAAAATTCGACCTAGATAAATTGGCATGGCGTATAGATTGTTTATTGGCTTTGCGTCAGGGTCTTCTGGGAAAAACAGATTCTGTAAATCCGATGCTTTAGTCATAACAAATATAAATGCGCAAATACCTAGTAGGTTTGGAATAATCATCCGAATAGCGAATGAAATAGAAGACCATTTATATTGTCGTTTAAGGGCAGTAGTACTTTCCATTGCCAAGGCTCTAGCTACAGCGGTTGGCCATAGGGCACAGTTGACAATTCCTAGGAAAAACATCCATGCCAGATATTCCCAACCAAAAGCGCTTTCGGCATCTGTTGGGTCGAACCATTCTCGACCTTTAAGTTTGTCGGCCTCATCAAAAAGTGATTGGAATCCACCTACACTTTCTACGGCCAACCAGCCGGTTATCAGTATGCCGACCGATAAAACGACAAACTGAATGTAGTCGGTGATTACAACTGAGATCATACCTCCAATTACGGTGTATATTAGTACCAGTGCAAGAAGTCCGACCATTACTAACTTCAATGCGTTGCCGTCCGGATTCATGCCGGTTATACCTACAATGAACATTGCCCCTACCTTTAGGAATAATCCCATGTTTAATAGGCCACCGAATGCTAGCATTATGCCGCCGAGGATGCGCGTGCGACGTCCGTACCGTTTTTCGTAATACTCAGGGATGGTAAGTACTTCATGTTTTCTCAGCCCCACTACGATAAGTCCGGTNATGCCTACTAAAAATGCGACCACTCCTGCGATTACTCCAATATGAAAAGCGGCAAAACCTCCAGTGAAGCCCTTTTGGGCACTGTACATGACTGTTATTAGTCCCATTTCGGTGCCTGTTAATGTCGCAATGCCAAGCCATGTGCCNACTGCGCGACCTGCCCCGACAAAGTTTGTCATGTTACCGGCAAATCGTTTAACCCAAAAGGCAACTGCTACAGATAGGAGTAGATATACTGCTACTATTCCCCAGTCCAAATTTGTGAAGTTAGTCTGGCCGGTGGCGTTGGTGAGGGCGGATTCCATTCGTTTTATTCTAAAAGAAGCAGACGGAAAAACTGGGCGCTCGAGTCTGAAACGTCAACCTCGAGTTGCTGAAGGCCGGCATCTTCTGCGGTCCATTCCAGCATAGTTTCCCATTTTCCTTGTCCAATTTGTTCAGTAGTCTGTAATTCAACCAATTGTCCACTGCGTGCGGCATCAAAGCTTAATTCTATTATACTTGTATCTAATAGTTTGGCTGATAGGTGAAAAACACTTGCGGCATTTTGAGGGTCAGTTCCTGCATAGTATTCAGCTAGATTACTAAGACCATCTTGGTCGGTATCAATTGTTGCATCATTAGCTGCAAGTGGATCCAGTCCGTTTGCTATCTCCCAGTTGTCTGGGATACCATCGTTGTCAGAGTCATCCCCTTCAGCTTGTCGGTTTTCGCGGCCTGGATTTGGAGCAGAGGTTTTCCAGTTTATTGGATCATTACCAAATGCNGTCCCTGATTTACGTTGAAGTGTGGCCCCAAGTCCGTCTGGTTCAATTGGCCAAGGTGTAGAATCTTTAAACACTACTTTGTCGACTAGAATATACGGGACGAATCCCGCATCCTCACGATCAATACCTTGAGGAGGATCTGGTTTAAGCAGTTGAATTGAGTCGCCACCATTGGATAAGTTGCCCCGCATTGGTCCATATAAAATTGTGTTTTCCGGAATATTATAGCGNTTGATGAAACGTTTAGTTCTTTCGNTTTCTTTGGATGGGTCAAATTCTACCAATAGAGCATAAGTATTTGGTGATAATTCGCTGCCAATTGGGAATTCGAATTTTACGCCTCCGTTGATTTGCCAAGTGTTTATTGGNTTGTTTGGATCATATAATCTGATGGTTTGATTGGTAATATTTTTTAGTTCAATAAATTCATCATTTGGTGTTCCTGCTCCAAGCGGGAGNGGGGCAGGGTGATACATGATTTCATGTATGACAATTGGTCCAATCTTGTNCCCAGAATTTTCGGCACCAGTACCTTTTCGAAAGGATTGGATGGAAGCTGGACTATCCACGCCAAAAGTCGGCCTCGTGAGTGTAACTAATTGGTCTCCCAAACTTGTTTTAATCCTGCCAAAAGAGATGCCATTCTCTGCGGCTTCGAATTCGATAGGAATACGATATCCTGTTAGCTTACCATTAGAGTCGGTAGCTGAAAGGACCACTTGGTCACCTTGTGATGAGTTAAGAGCAAAGCTTTGATCAGTGCCAGGTTTGGAATTAAATTGTCCCTCATAAAAAACCAATGTNCTGCGCGGTTTTATAATTGTTCNATCAGGGATTTGATATTTCTGGAGATATGATTCTGAGTTGCTTATCCACCATTTACCTATATTTAATGGGTTTTCACTTAGATTGAGTAGTTCAATGGCATCTTCATAAGGAGGGTCGGTGTGGGTAAGNACCTCGTTTATTACAATTGATTCGATAGGTTTGTAGTTAGNTTTGCCAGGNGTCTTNGTTNTAGGGAATTTGACNATATTGTTTGCGCCATCNGGTAGNCGNCCTTNTGATTCTCCGGNAAGGGTCTGAGTTGNNTGGACTTTTTCTANAAGTAATTTGGATGAGTTATAGATAGCAATAGGTTCTCCGAGAGNAGNAATGCTAAAGTTTATATGGNCTGCCCCTNTNGAAAGATTNCCGTCGGCAATCCATTTCACGAAGCCNCCTGCATCGATGAAGTTTAATTCTGGAATCTCNAATTTTGTTCGNCCGATTAAACTGAGGTCGTCNGTAAGATAATTNCCTCCCAAATCTANNGGTAATGTACTTGTGTTATATAGCTCGATCCAGTCGCTTTCTCTTTCACCTGATGTCCATTCGTTAATCGTAATATTGGATATTGTTCCGGTTTGGGTTGCAATCTCATTGCTTTTTCCAGGGCTTGGTTGGTGCATGAGTTTCCATTTACCATTTTGGTCACGGCCGATCGAGTTATTGGAAATTTGAAAGCCGTATTGAACCTTATCTACGATTTGTTCTGAGCTGTTAAAAAGGTAAACTGAGCCGTAGTTTCCATTTAAGGATATTCCGGTATTAAGGTAATCTTTTGGTCCAAGGTCCGGATCTCTAGAACCGTTGCACCATATTAATAGTTTGTCTTTGGAATTTAGGCTTATGCCTATTGGGAAATCCCATTGACCAGGATCAATTTTGTTGATGCTTAGACTCATGCCGGTTAAATCGACGGGTTTGTTCGAGTTGTTCCAAACTTCAATCCAGTCGCTCGACCTGCCTAAGGGATCAATTACTGAGCTATCATTAATTGCAAGAATTTCGTTGATCTGGAGTCCTTCAGTTGCAGGCTTATAGTTAGCTTTTCCAGGGCTTATAGTTGAGGTGAACGTGATCCAGCTACCATTGCCATTGGGATAGCGCCCACGGGATTCGCCATCATTTTGCGTGCGGTAACTTACATCGTCGAGTTCGGCTCCGTGATGATTACGGAGTAGGATGGTGCCTCCATTTGCAGGGAGACGGAAATCGAGATGTCTTACGCCTGGCTTTTCGTCTGCCAAGAAAATCTGGTAACTTTTAGGTGCAATGAATGACAATCGACGATATGTGAATCTGCCTAANCCTATTTCCCATGACAGATCGAAAAGGGCTGCCGGCTTGTCGTCCATGTTGTAGAGTTCGATCCAGTCGTCTCCGCCCGGAGGTGCTGCTGCAACAAACTCATTTATTCGAAGTTTTTTTAGGTCTGCTAAGCTAGCATTTCTGTTGGCTTTGCCAGGGGTTGGAAGGTTGAGTGCCCAACCATTTTGATCTCTGCCAATAGAGTAGTCTGCTAATTGTAGCCCAAAAGTTACAACATCGATTCGTTCGCCAGAGGGATTGAATAACGCAATTGTGTCTCCGTCGTTATCCATGGCGAATCCTGCATGTAGTCCGGAAGCTTCATAGTTATCATCCATCCAAATTGTAAGATAGCTGTTTGCTTTGATTACAACATCAGCCGGGAAATTAAATTTGCGGGGTTTGGCCGGATTATCACTTAGGCTCCAGTTCTGTAGATAGACATCTGTGCCGGCTACATTTTTTAACTCAATGTAGTCTGGAAAAATTGTACCATTTTTTATTGTACTAACATTTTCAGCTAAAACTTCATTGATTACAATNAGTGGTTCTGGGTTGTTTGAATTTGGTTGTCCGGGGGTGCCTCCTTTAGCTGAGCTTAAGCGCCANTTCGCTGGAGCGTCTGGATCGCCATTTGGGTTAGACAAAACCAGAGAGTATCCATCGCCATCGGCTTCACTCGGCCAATCCCCNTCGTCTTTGTAATCTACGGATATAACCGTTTCACCGTTGCGATCAATCAAGGCTAATCGTTCGCCCCTGTTTGAAAGGTTTCCTTCATAAAGGCCGTTGATNACTNTGCCGGGATATCGAACACGGAACGCCTCCGTATTTGCGTCATTTACCAAAATAAAATAGCCACCTGCCGCCAGAGTTGGGCTGTTTTCTGCAAAGCGAAATGATATGCCATCCATAGAAAATCCAGATAGATTGAGTTCNGAGTCACCGGTGTTNTGGAATTCAATGAATTCGAATGCGTCGCCACCCTGAGGATTGTACATGATCTCGGTGACTTTAATTGGCACAGCGCTTTCTCCTATCTGAAATGTGGCAGATGTCAGAGCNCTCCATTTATTTCCGGCAAGTGTGCGNGCTTTAATTTGTGACCCCTTGTTTAGAATGATTTCTTTGTTTTTTTCATATTTTTTTGCGTTGTTGGAAATGGAGCTTGCGAATCGTACACGAGGGTCGGACCCATCAGTAGTATAATAAATATCACCTTCAGACGCGCTCATATTAAGGNTAAATCCTGCAGGNACATCTCCTCCNAATTGGTTGAATTTNGGGGCTTGGTCTGAAGCTGCCAAATTGGCTTCTTTTAGGTGAGACAAGACACGGCTTCTCCTGCTATTAATCCAGTTTATGCCCCAGTTTTTACTTAGCCCGCTAACTGTGCCTCGGACTGTGTTGTATAATTCGTCGTAGGTATTTCTAATTTCTGTATTGGTTAAGGATCCTCCATTATAAAAATGCTTGTGAACCTGATCGGCAAAAATCATTTGGAACTCCGGACTAATCTTTAGTGCATTAAATAGTTTGGCTATTTCGGCATCTCCCCATGGTGGGTTTAAGGTGGATAGTTGATTTTTTATTGTGTTGTGAGAGCTGTTACTAAAAGCCCATTCTGCATCCCAACAGATAAAACGAAATTTACCATCTGACTTGTGGCGAGCGACTCGCCAGTTNTTATGCGGCCAATCATCATTGTTAGCGTAAATGAGAGGTAAAAGATAGTCTGCCATTGCGGTTATATCCAATTGCTCTTCAACTTTTTGAAAATGTTTGGGCTCATCCAAATCATAACGTGATGCATAGTTGAGTAATTTACGCCAAGCAGTGGTGCTTCCAGCTCGAACTTCATTAAACTGAGCTATCAGATCGTAGTTTTCATCGGTTTGATACCAGTCTGCTAAAAACTTGGTGTCGATACGTTCTGTTGGATTGTAGTATCCCTTATATTTTCCGTTGATATAAAGATTAACAAATGTTCCTTTTGGGGTTACGACTCCGGAGTTGATGCAGAGTCGGCGTGCCCATTCGTCTTTTATGAATGGGCTGGTATGATCATTCATGCCAGCTCGCAAAACGATTCTATCAAATGATTGAACAGGAATGTTTCCGAATAATGGATACNNAAGCCGGCCAGTTCCGTAATCGCCTCTGAAGTAAAGCCGGAAAGAGAATTTGCTAAATGGCAGTGCTCCATTTGGATTATATCTAGGGCGAACATANCCGCCTCCTTGAATACGAATACCGCAGTCTACCGCAAATCCTCCATTGTCTTCGGGTCGGATCAACTCTGCGGAGATTGGGCGTTCCCACGCTATGCCATGTTTTGTGGCATTAGGTTGTTTTTGTATTCCTTTTGAACCCCAGAGATGCCGATTGTCGGTAACTAGAGATAAGGCAGGTAGGCGTTTACGATTAGTTGTAAGTCCATAAAAATATGTGTGGGTTTTAACTTTTGAAGAAAGCATTCCTTGCTTGTAGGCGACAGCACGAATAGTACTGGTTTTTGATATACGAATTGGGCNTGTATAGAGGTTGCCAACTGTTTCGTATAAACTGTTTCCGCAGCAGGCNGGGGTGTCTCCATTGGTAGTATAGCGAATCTCTGCTCCAGGGGTTTCGGTTGAGAGAGTCAGGTAGACTGCTTTTTTGTCATAGAAACCACGAGGTAGATCGAAGTGCACAGGTTTTACTCGGCCGCTTACAGTATTGGAGCTGTTGTTACTNTTTGGAGTTGGTTTTTCAAAGTATACCCATTCATTTTCATCATTTAATCCGTAACTAGTCCCGGCCGCCTGCTCTGGAAACTTGATTGATGATGCCGCGCGTCGAGGAGTTTCGGGTTGGCATAGTGCGAGNTATTCNCCTCCGGGGTTTAGTTTGAAGTTCGTGTGTAGTTGGTTTGTATATATTTTTTTATCTTCTCCAGTTGCAAATACAATGAGTCGTTTTCCTGCCCCAATAATGGCTTCTGGAAAAATCCACTTAGCCATATTGTTGCGATCGTCTGTTAGTGACCAACCATTTAGATTTACATCGTTTNTGCCNCGATTAAGTAATTCAATCCAGTCTCCATCTATGCGTTTATAGTTTGCACCTGAAGCTGCGCTGAATTCGCTAATCACAACATCGCCTGGTGTAAAATTAGTGTCGACTTGAATTGACCATNNCTGCCCGTTAAAAAGGTTTGGGCTTCGATTAAAGTCTGTGATATTGGCATCTTCCGACCAAGTTAGTTTTACTTCACCTGAATCGATTTTCGAGAACTTGAAAATATATGGACCTGCTCCATATCCACTTATTGAATNGGCTGTCACCCCGTTGGCCATCANGTCCTGTGCTTCAACCCCTTGCACTGGTTCGTCGAACCAAATCTCAGCTTGGCTGAATTGCTTTACAGTACCTTCAGGTGGNAGTCTNTTGGCTAGATCAGGTGGGTTCAAATCGAGAAGTTCGTAATTCCATGTCTTTACATCGGGTGCAAAGTTATTTGGTGGAGAGGCTTGGTCGCCTATTCCATGCCCTGGTGTCCACCAAACATTTACTGNTCCTGAAGCTGGTTGCTCNAAATTGAAGGTGAAAGTGTTGCCTTTGTTGTCAACTGATACGGCTGGATAGTTGTTAATCATTAGGTCACCAGCATCGATTCCGGACATTGGCTCACTGAAAGTTATAGCGATTGACTTAAGCTCCTTAACATCCCCTGATTTTGGACTTATTGAGGTGATTTCAGGAGGGACAAATTCTCGTTGAATAGCTGATAAACGTATATCTAAGAGAGAATCACTATTGGAACGACTATAATTTAGAAGCATCACACTTAAAACATTCCAGCCTTTTTCTATGGACCCGCTCAGGTTGTGGATTTTGGTTTCATCCCATTTAATTGGCTCGCGGTTGGTTTTTGATGATCGAGAAGAGTACCTAAGCGTGGTTGTAGGCTTATGCAGACTTGCAATCTCTATTCCGTTAAGCCAGGCCACATATCCATCGTCTGCTTTTATTTCAAGGGACCCTAGCCCAAGTGCTGATGGGTCAGGGATACGAAACTTGCGCCTGACATATACGGTTGAGTAGTTGCCTTTCATGTCAGTTAATTCTGAGCCATTCGTAATGTTCTCATTACTATAAAAAGGGGTCTTACCACGTAGCCATGAACTGTCGTCAAAGTCTATTGCTGTCCATGCAAGTCGGGGTGAAGATGCTTCTTTGGTTCCTTTGTGGTAATTAAAGGTGGCCCCTTCCTTAATGAGATCTATGCCATTGACAGATTTTGGGAATATGGCAGAGACCAATGCCACGGTTAGTATGAAGAGTTTATTATGCATTTGAAGAAGGATGTTTCTTGTATGCCAGATTCGCTTTGGTGTGCGTAGGCATTTCTATTTATACTTTTGAATTTAGGCGTTTTCGCCGTTGCCTGTTTCTTTTTTTTGTTCAGTCAACCGTTTGACTTCAAGCGGGATACTCGCTTCTTGTCTTCCATCAATAGCGATATCAACTGCATGCTGGCCGAAGTTTTCAAATTTTAGGCGTTGTATGTTGAGGATAAAATTACGGTAAAGGTATGAGTCATTATTGGGAACTTTGACTTCGAATGGAAGTTCGATACTGGGCATAACGAATTTGCCGTCTTCATCAACAAAATTAATACGAAGTTTATGTGACCCTTCCTCGATGCGTTTGAACACAACCCGTAGTGCGATTGAGCATTGAGGATAATTTGCAGGTAATTCGGTTGTATAGACAGAATTAAAGGTTCCAAGCAGGTTAAGCTTACCTTTGTAATCAGTGGCTGCATCGCACAGCGCTGCTACTTGAATATCCATATATTTTACAAGATTATGAGGCTTTTCTGTATCGCGGGCAGAGAGACAGTACCCTTAAAATTCTAATCTGCCAAACGTTGAACTTTTAGTCGATAAAAGCTTTTATTCTTGTTTCTCCTGATATCGATTGGGATACGCTTGGTTTCTTCATTTACTTCTGTCGCTATTGAAAACAAGTTGGTCGACATTGCAGTCCATGGCCCTGTGGGAGAGTTTGCAAATTCAAGCGAATATGAGCGTCCTTTTTGCATCGTGAATAAAATCTCAGTTTTTTTCGCGTGCCCTATCGCGAATCTAAGTTGTAAGTAGCTCTCTGGATTATTCGGAATTGTACCAGCCAAGTACTCGTGTGTGTTATTTGCTCCGTCATCATCAGGATCATTTTTTGCATCGTCTAACAAGTGGTTCAGACCGAAGGCTAATTCCCATTCATCAGGTAAACCATCTTGATCACTGTCCTTGGATGGGATGAAACTCTTTTCTCCAAAGCCAGGTGAACCGCCTTCTGCTGTGCTGAGTGTCCAGTTTTTAGACTGGTTTAAATTACCCAGAGCTTGTTTTTCTGGGTCAGTTATAGTGGGTATAAGTGACCGACCATCTCCATCAGCGGCTTGCGGCCAACCTTCATTGTCGCTGTATTCAATCGAGATTAATGTGGTGCCATCAGTTGCCGATTTCACCCATATTTGTTCTCCATTGTTAGATAGTTTTCCATTGTAAGAACCAAGGATTAGAGTGTCATCAGATAACTTGTAGTGCGACTGGAATGCTGCTTTGTCATTATTCCCGATAACTAGGGCAAATTGTTTTGATTTAAGTTTTGTGTTTGGTGGAACAATAAATTGGATGCCACCAGAAATTGCGACTCCATCTAGCTCAATAGTTTGATCACTTCTATTATGTAGTTCTATAAAATCAAAGTTTGCTCCTTGGCGTGCATGATACATTAATTCTGTTAACACAAGGCGGCTCTTAAGGTCTTCGAGTGTGTCAGGTTCGGTGGCTTGAAATTCAATTGGGTCGGACCAGTGGCTCCAACGATTGGTATCGTCTTGCATCCTTACTCTAGCCCGGTACCAATGTCCTACCTTGGCGACATTAGTGGGAATTGTGACATTGTTATTAAAGATTTCAATTGTATCGGACTCCCAGATTGCGTTGATTTCATACTTTCTTGGGGTTTTTTTGTCGAAAGCTGGAGATCCCGGAGCGGTGACTTCAGCTAGTCTCCATTTCATCCCTGCAAAATTTCCGGTTTTGTCCATAAATTCTGAACTCTGAAACTTTAATCTATTTACTGGGTGATTTTCCTCACCAATATAGTTGATTATTGGTAAGGCTGGATGCTTTGTCTCACGTGCAGCAGTTTTGAGAATGAAATTACGACGGGTACGGATATAGTTTTTCATTATCTTAACCATCCCAGGAAAATCCTTTGTGCTAGCTCGATTATAGAAACGGCCTTTGCCGGATTTACTGGAGTTGACCTTACTTGAGGCCATGATTGGATGGTAGTCCCACATAGCGCGATCAGCATCTACAATTGAGGGTTTACTGGAGTCAATTCCGTCTATCATTGCTGCATATTCATCGATTAATTTATACCCTTCGTCGTTGTTATAGAGTAAATCAATGATTTCACGAGCGTGATTGCTGTACTCCACCTTGAAAACAGATTTATTTAGCAGTCGCCCCTTGAATGGCTCTTCGCCGTTTCCGTACATGTTACTAGCCCAGGTCAAATCTAGATCCCATGGTAACGTAGACCACTTTTTCGTTTCTGGATTTAGATAGTAGAAATAGTTTTTTCCATATCCAATATCGTAATGATGGATTCCTTCAACGATAGTTCGATAACTGTAATATCTAGGCAGATCCATATTGGTTCGCCACCAATTATCGCTAGGGTTACCCTTATAACGGTTCATGAAGGTGTTAAGATCTGATTTGTTTGTAGCGGAAAGTGAACCTTGATTGTTTAGTTCGCCTGATCCGCTTTCCATCTTGTATAGATTACCATCCGGTAAATTGTGTTCATCAAGAAAGCGACCATCCAACTGTTCGATCGCAAGATAAAGCCCCCAGAAATCGCCATTGTGTTGTGTGTTTCCAGTCTCTTTGGCTTCGTCAATGATTCGGAAATGAACCCAGTGTGTATTTGGAGCTTCAATACCTGCAAGATTGAAAAGTTTGAATCCTACAGCCTCGAACATTCCATGTTCTCCTCGATGTTGATAGTTGCCCTGTTGGATGCAGGCGGAAAAATTCAATTTGTCCCATTGGGTTTGATATTTTCGCCCGTAATGGTCTCGAGCCTGAAATGCGTGTCCTCTATTGAAGTCAAATTTCCACATGTTTTTTCCCATTGCGTAACGCCATACACCTCCACGTGCCCTGTAGCGTATATGGTCATAGACTTCGCCATCGTAAACTAGGGTCCCTTTCCATTTATAATTATCACCACTATACTTCTCATTCCATGTGGAGGCTTCGGTATCGTTTTTCTGGGTAATCAAATGGTATACTGGAACACTTGTTAAGGCTTCGGAGTTATATTTAATTTCTTCACTTTTGGTGCTAGCCCGACCTTTCCAGCTTGGTACTCCATCGTAGCAGAAATATGCAAAATTAGGTGAAGGATCCCCGGGGTAGGGTGCAGTTATGTTTTGGTCAAGGACTGTTTTGATCGAGATGCGGTATCTAATTAGATGTCGGTGCTGCTGAAACGATTCTGGCACTGTGGCAGTATAGATGCCGTCTTTAGCTTTCATGTCACCAGTTTGGCCAAGGTCATTCATTTGGATTTGGTTCCAGTTTTGTTCGTAGGCAGCTTCGTCGATATGGATGTAACTCCCTGGTTGAACGATTTGATAATTGACTAATAATTCTGCTCCATCAGGAACAAAACTTGGTTCTGTAGTGATTTTGACAATCTCTCCGCTTTTAGGCTGTTTTGGTGAATGCTCGACTTTGGTTAATCGTGGTAAAGAAGCTTCGTTGTATATAGAATTTTTTGCACCCGGGGTTGGTCCTCGATTAGCTGGCCCTTCGACCGCTGTGAGTTCGGAATCAAAAAAGAAATCACTGCTTCCACCGATCGACGCGTTGTGCACCTGAATGGCTAGCACGTTTTCACCGTCAACCAAGTATCCAGCAGGGGAGTTTAAATTGAAGTCGACAAAGTTAAGCTCTTCTATTGCTGAGTTTGCATTAGCGTTGTAACGCGGCTCTTTGGTCGACATGTTGCTACTGGCAATATGTGTTCCATTGATCCAAGCATTGAAGCCATCGTCGAACTGAATTGAAAGAAGTAGAGTTCCTATTTTATTTTTGTCTGTTATTGAAAACTTTTTCCGGAAATAAACTGATGTGTAACTGTTGCGCATATCGCCAAGTGTTTTCTTTATGAAGCCTTCTCCATAGCCAATAGGGGTGCTACCGTTTAGCCAGCTGGTTTCATTGAATTCTGAGTTTCGCCACGAAGACCTGGGAGTTGATGCTTCTTTTTTTCCTGTAAAATATTTCCATTTACTGCCCTTGCCTATGATTTTTTTGGCTTTGTTTGAGANATCACCGAGTACTGATGGTCTCCAATTGTGCCCGTCATTGTTNTCGAGATCGGGATGGATCAACTCGATGGAGTAACCGGGAGAATCTCCAACGATTGGCCACGGAAAACCCAGTCGATAACGAACTCGATCCACTAATTTTCCGCCTGTAGAGCGAAGCTCGATCCGTTCGCCATCATTATCAAGTTTGCCTAACCAGGGGCCCAGCGCTTCGGTTCCAAACTTTGCTTTAAATTGCTTTGGATTATGCGAAACAACAATATAGCTTCCTTCTTTTAAAAAAACACCTTGAGGAAATGTGAACTGTATAGCGTTTTCTAAAGTCCAACCACTTAGATCAACTGTTTGATTTCCTGTGTTATGTAGTTCGATGAACTCGACCAGTTCAGTTTTTACATCAGGATCATGATGGATCTCATTAATTATTATTGTGCTATGAGAAAGCTGATAAAAACAAATTATAAAGAAATAAACGAAAAAACGATTCATCGAAAAAGTCGTTGCTAGATTAAGTATATAAACAATTCAGGCAAGCGAAGTCGGTCGAATTGTCTTAAATGTTTTATAAGCTTTGATTAAGTCCGCTTGACGAAAAGTCGGGGTATTAATAGCTTTGCGAGCTGTAATTAACGTAGTAGTTGGATTTTTATTCATGGGATTAAACAAAATAGGATTGATTGGTGTTATCCTTCTTACGGTTACGTCGAGTTCGCTCGCTAAACCTGTTGTTGTGAATGATGGAAGAAAGGTGACTGGGCTGGTTCAGATTGAGAATAAAATCAATGATGTAAACGGTACTATTGAGCTTAGGAGTGCCATGCGTAACAACCGTTGGCCGCTTGGATATTTAGAGATGATACAGTCAAAAAAGACTCCGATTCCTCCATTGCGTGCGGCTTGGTATTCAAAAGACATAATGCCAAAGACAGGGGAGTATAAGTTGTGGGGGGAGTTTCAGCCATCAACTATCGAGGGTATGGGGGGAGTCATTGGCTGGTTGAACAATGAGACGGGTGTTGGGATCTATTATCAGCTGAACAGTTACGACGGGTTTCAAGTTGGAACAGTTTCTTTTCTTACCGATGATGCTAGTGTAAATGTTACTTTGGATGGTTTGTTCAATCTCGACGGTTCACCTGCGAAAGACGACTATGGATCGGCTTGGTCGGATCTTGGTGGATATGATCCGGAGAGATTCGCTGTTTTACAGTTAACTTTCTCTCCTCCAACTGATCAGGATAAAGAGGTGCTGGAGGATGTTACTGCTCGTATATCCGCTTACCCTTCTAATGCTAGGACAACAGCAAAGTTGATTGAAGGAACCTCAAAGATTGAATTATTAACGAATCTTCCTCTGCCGGAAGCTCGCAAACATCGTATTGGTTATTTTGGTTTTTGGGATAGTATTTGGAATGAAGGCAGTAAAATTGGAAACTTTAAATGGCTGCGATTTGAGGGTGAGGCATATAATGAAATGCCTACTGTAGAGCCGATTGCCGATGTTGTNTCNAANGANGACGGATCAGTNGATANAATAGANTTNTTNGTGGNNGATCTTGAAACTAAAAAANCACANTTNNAAATTTCGGCNTCNGCNTNNNATNCNGATTTGATTCCNGNAGGAGGTTTAAAAATTNTNAAAAAAGGTGGNAANNANCCATATNTGGAGATCTNNCCNAANAGANANAAGATAGGTGAGNCTGAAATTACNGTNGTTGTAAGTGATGGNGNTNATNAGGTTTCCACCTCGTTNAAANTGANNCTTCAGGAAACAGTNAAAGNGGATCCGCCTGTNNTGTCTATTTCAAGAAATGATGATGGANGCNTAANTNTTTCTTGGGATGGTANAGGNNAGATTCANTACAGTTCATATCTNAGGGATTGGCAANNNNTTGNNGATGCGAATGANCCNTTTTTANGTGTNCCTAATNATGGTANGCTTAAGNTNGGNAAAGANGCNNAAGGNNGNAAATNTTTTCGAGTTATTGTTCCNTANGTCTTGTTCNNTCAGTAAAGACATCCATTCCTTCNCAGGTNCATACAGGNTTACGATCACCATGGACGTTGTCGATACGNTTTACNGGTGGCCAGTATTTTTGNTTGCGTAATATTTCCATNGGNAAAACNGCCTNTTNCTTGCTGTANGGCCGATNCCAGTCTCCNACTAAATCATTCGTTGTATGGGGAGCTCTTTTCAGTAGGTTGTTTTCTGCATCTGCTTCTCCATTTTCAATTGCCATAATCTCTTTGTGNATAGAAATCATCGCNTTACAAAAACGGTCTAGTTCTTCTTTTGGTTCACTTTCAGTTGGTTCAATCATCATTGTGCCCGCAACTGGCCACGANATTGTTGGTGCGTGAAATCCATAGTCCATTAGACGTTTTGCCACATCCTCTACGTTTATCTTTTTATAGTCGCGTAAATCTACGATACACTCGTGAGCGACTAGCCCGTTCTTGCCTCGGTATAAAATTGGAAATGTATCAGTGAGCCGATGTGCTATGTAATTGGCATTTAGAATAGCCACTTTTGAAGCTTGAGTTAGATTTTCGGAGCCCATCATAGCGATATACATCCATGGTATAGGTAGTATACCTGCGCTTCCCCATGGCGCAGCCGCAACTGGAAAGCTGTTGTCTTTAAGCGGACTCCCCGGCAAAAATGGGGTGAGATGTTTTGCTACGCCGATGGGGCCAACGCCTGGNCCTCCTCCTCCATGTGGTATGCAAAAAGTCTTATGAAGATTAAGATGGCAGACATCAGCTCCTATGTGCCCTGGACTGGTTAGGCCAATTTGNGCGTTTAAGTTNGCTCCATCCATATAAACCTGTCCTCCGTGNTNGTGGATTATGTCACAAATTTTGCGAATTCCTCGCTCAAATACTCCATGAGTAGAGGGGTAAGTTACCATGATTGCAGCAAGGTTTTCACTGTGTTTTTCAGCCTGGNCTAGAAGATTATCAAGATCGACGTCACCGTTATCTGAGGATTCCCCGCAAGTTACTGGTATAACTTTCATGCCAGCCATTATCGCACTTGCAGGATTTGTTCCGTGTGCGGACATTGGAATTAGGCAGACGTTTCGGTTCTTTTCGCCACGGCTTTCATGAAACCTCCGAATTGCGAGTAGTCCGGCAAATTCTC
Organism: Methanobacteriota archaeon; assembly: GCA_002712575.1. Lineage (GTDB taxonomy): Archaea > Thermoplasmatota > Poseidoniia > Poseidoniales > Thalassarchaeaceae > MGIIb-O3. Next base: position 611 of record PATZ01000031.1, on the reverse strand, counting down.
CTTGTGANCCTGCGTTAGGTTGAAGAGANATAGAGTCAAAACCGGTAATATTACTTAACCATTCTTCCAGATTTGAGATTAACTGTTNATATCCTGTTGCCTGATCATTTGGAATAAAAGGATGCAGATTACAAAATTCAGGCCAGNTGATCGGAAACATTTCNGCTGATGCGTTGAGTTTCATCGTGCAAGAGCCAAGGGGAATCATAGAAGCCGTCAAGGAAAGGTCGCGTGTTTCCAATTTTTTAAGNTAACGTAGCATTTCCGTTTCGGAATGGTGTCTGTTAAAAATTGGATGTTNTAGATAAGAAGTGTTTCGCTTCAGATGTTCAGGTATTGATGANTTATATTTAGTGCTTTCGTCAATTTTGTATTCTTTATCATTGTTAAATAAAGCAAGTAATTCTTCGATNTCTTTNTTACAAACAGTTTCGTCCAATGATATTCCTATACGTTCATTATCTAGTTGGCGCAGGTTAATTTTATGCTTCTTGGCAAGATCAATGATATCAGTTTGAGAATTTTCGGGAGACACAGTTATAGTATCAAAAAAATAATTCGTCTCCACTGTATGGCCAAGCTGTTGCAACCCATGCACCAAGTGGCATGTC
>PATZ01000030.1 GCA_002712575.1 Methanobacteriota archaeon | reverse complement strand
ATTGTGATTAGTAGTTGTTTCATTTGCCTTCAGTTTTCAATTCTTGAGTAGTTTACTAAGAATATATTTAGACAACGAATTATATCAATTTTAATGATGGCTCACTTGTGGTAATTACATCAATGATGTCGTCAGCTAAAGCCAAAGAATAATGCTTAACTGGATTATCAACACATTCTTTAATAATGCTATTTTCCATGACGTATTGAAGATATTCGGAATTGTTGTGCATACATAAAATATTTTTTGTAATGCCATCATGATTTTCACTAGCCCAATAGGATTCATCAGTTAATTGATAAGCTAAAACATTGGAAAATTTTATTTGAACTCGGCGACTTTGATCAGTGATCTCAATCGGGCTACAATCTTCAAAGGTTTCTAAATCATCAATTTTTATATCTTTAATACTGGAAGAAACAATGCCTTCAGTTATTTCAAGGCTTAATAGAGCATCTAAATAATTGAGGTTGCCTAAAAACCAATAATTAGACTCAGCAAGTATGCTTTGCATTGATTGGGATTAGTAGGTGTTTCATGTCGGCAAAAGCTAATTGTAAGTGATCACTTTTGTCTAATTAAATTGTTTAANNAAATTTATCACTNTTGGTNNNNANNATGATACGNANNNTAAAGAAAAAGCCNNCTNNGTATCATCCAGNNGGCCAATNAAATCAGTAGTGAAACGACTATCCTCTAAATTTTTTTGCTACCAAACAGGCNTTGTGTCCGCCAAATCCAAATGAGTTATTTGCTATTGCTTCGACTTTCATTTCACGAGCTTGATTTGGCACGTAGTCGAGATCACAGTTGGGATCAGGATTTTGGTAGTTTATTGTTGGAGGGACTATGTCAGTTTGAATTGCNTTACAACATACTGCCATTTCGACAGCGCCAGCAGCNCCTAGCATGTGTCCTGTAGCCCCTTTGGTTGAACTTACTGCTAATTTGTTAGCATGGTTGCCAAAAATATTTTTTATTGCTTGTGTCTCGCAAACATCTCCCTGAGGGGTGGAAGTTCCATGNGCATTTATATAGGAAATATTTTCAGGGTTTAATCCTCCCGATTTCAGCGCCATTCGCATGGCACGAGCTCCACCTTCGCCTTCTGGAGCTGGGGCTGTCATATGATGCGCATCGGCAGTATTTCCATATCCAACAAGCTCACAATATATACGAGCGTCTCGAGCTTTAGCGTGTTCGAGTTCTTCAAGCATTACTACTCCAGCGCCTTCACCCATTACAAATCCGTCCCGTTCGGCATCGAATGGGCTAGAGGCGGTTTCAGGGTTTTCGTTACGAGTGCTTAGGGCTTTCATGGCGGCGAATCCAGCGATTGCTGTCGGAGTAACAGCGGCTTCAGTGCCTCCGGCGAACATCACATCTGCGTCGCCCATAACAAGTGTACGCCATGCTTCACCTATAGCGTGACTGGCAGTTGCGCAAGCAGAGCAGGTTGCCACATTAGGGCCACGAAGGCCGTGATAAAGGGAGAACATACCGGAGCCCATATTAAGTATCATCATTGGGATAAAGAATGGTGATATTCTGCCAGGGCCACGATTAAGAAGGTTATTGTGCTGATCTTCTAGAGTGGCTAAACCGCCTATCCCCGAGCCAATGAAGGCGCCAACTCGTTCACGGTTAGTTTTATCGAGATTTATTTCAGAATCTTTAAGGGCTTGCCAGGCAGCATGTATNCCCAATTGGGCAAATCGATCGGTACGACGAACTTCTTTGGGCGAGGGGAATGCTTCTGTTGCGTCGAAGTTTCTGACTTCACCAGCGATAGTACATGAATATCCCTCAGTATCGAAGGCACTGATCTGGTCTATTCCGCATTTGCCGCCTGTAATATTGCTCCAAAAGGGATCTATCCCNTGTCCAACAGGAGAAACAACACCGAGCCCGGTGATGACTATTCGTTTTCTTGATGGGGCCGTCATGAAAAAAAACAGCGCAGCTTGATAGTAAATCTAGCCAACTAGCCAAGCCGCCTGAAAAATCAAATAGCTTTTAAGTTTGTATNTCTTCAATGAACTTGGCGACATCTCCAACGGTTTGAAGCTTTTCTGCTTCTTCGTCAGGTATTTCGGTTCCAAATTCTTCCTCTAGAGCCATGACCAATTCTACTATATCGAGAGAGTCTGCCCCTAAGTCNTCAATGAACTTAGCTTCGGGTTTGATTTGGTCCGCATTCACGCCGAGTTGTTCGACAATGATATCCTTTATTCGATCTGCTATTGTTTTATCAGACATAAGCCGTGTTACCGTTCGCGGGTTCTTTAAGAACGTGAGGGCCCTCCGTCAAGCTCCTAATGATATTTTTTTAATTACATTACCATACCACCGTCAACAGTAAGGATCTGGCCGGTCATATAGTTTGTGGATTCCATTGCAAGGAATATAGCAGCATTCGCAANATCTTCTGGCGATCCAAAACGAGCCATNGGCACTCGATTTATAATTGNACCTCGCACTTTTTCATCCAGTACAGACGTCATATCGGTTTCGATAAAGCCTGGAGCAATGGCGTTGGCCGTAACTCCACGAGGAGCTAATTCTTTTGCTACAGACTTGGTGAATCCTATCAGTGCGGCCTTACTTGCGGCGTAATTACTTTGACCAGCGTTGCCGATAAGTCCGATTACTGAAGCGATATTGATGATACGTCCGCTGCGTTGCTTCATGAATGTTCTGGTAAAAGCTTTAGTAAAATTGAAGGCGCCTTTTAGATTGGTGTTGAGCACGGTGTCCCATTCTTCTTCGCTCATTCGCATTAATAGGTTATCGCGGGTGATACCAGCGTTGTTGACTAGAATATCAATTTTCCCTGTTGCTTCTAATATTGCCTGTGCAGCGTTCTCTACGGCATTGGTGTTGGAAACATCTACGGCAAAAGGCCATGCCTTTTGCCCCAAACCTTCAATTTCTGCTGCAACTTTGGAAGAGTTCTCTTCGGTGCGAGATACGCAAACTACATTGGCTCCCATTTTTGCATAAGCTATGGCGACAGCCCGTCCGATTCCGCGACCAGCTCCTGTAACTACGGCTACTTTTTCATTTAACAAACTCATAAACTCAGGGCATTTGGTTATTCAATCGGTATGATTGTCAATCCATGAATGCTGATAGATATGTAAGAGATAGACATCGTTGTCTAAAAATTATTAGCGACCAAAGTATTGAATTCTTAGTTTGGCNGGATTGCTCTCACCGATTTGAAGCCATGNGGCGTTCTTATAAAGAATAGATCTAGGAGATTGGAATTCGATCTTTAGCCTTTGGCGTTGTTGTTCAAGTTCTTCAATTGAAAGAATATCGAGTGCTACCGGATCAGTGCTAAAGCGTAGTTGGCCAAGTGGTTCAGTATAGTGCAGAAGGGCTTTGCTTTGGCCAAGATACTGAAAGTAAAGAGCATCAGTTATGCATAGGGCTATTTTATCNCCAATGTGCCGCTTTTGTTCTTTGTCTTCNAGTGCGATGATGTTTGGTATCGATTCAACGAGGATGGCGTTTGATATGCCAAATCGACGGTTGTTGTCTACTGAGCCGCGGGTTAGCCCGACAAGATGTCCAGATACTCCGACTTTGTTATGATTAATTAATGGTTGAATACTAATGATACGAGTGAGTTCTTTGCTNATTAATCTTGAAAGATATGATTTACGGCTGCTGGTTTCTTCCCCGCTTTTAAATTCTGCATCTCCTGCGATGAGGGTTCCCACAATAGGAGAATCATAAACTGCCGACTTATCCCATCCTGCATCCTTGGCTCCTGCNATTCTGATATTATGTCGTTTGGTTAAATTGTCGAATCCAGCTGCGTGAAGATCCTTGAGTGAAGCATCCCAAATAATGATATTATTAGGTGGAACTTGGGCTTTGAGTAATCCCTTTACTACAGTATCTACTACTTCTATACGAGTGCCTCCAATCCTCCCAGGAACTGCATTAACCTTAATTCCTATTGTGTCTCTAGTGCTAACTAATGATAGCCAAGCGGAAATAATGTCTGGTTTCTGTGTGAGCTGTAGCAGGCCTTCCGTGATCATTTCAGCCACAGCTGTATTATCGATTTTCCAGCGCTTGGCAGAGGTATTGTCTTTAACTACAATGATACTATTCTTGTTCTCTGTTTCCGTATCTTGATTGGTAGTNACTCCCTGATTGNCTCCTGACANATGGGGAATAGCGAACCACANGGNAAAACAAGATAGCCAACGCAAAAAAATGCGGGAAATGTAGGAAAGGTTGAACATGTCAAACATTTGGCAGGGAGAGTGGATCCCTTGACTCGCGGCACCAGCAATGCTACCACCAGTGGCCATGCAGACCACCAAAAAACTGGCCTATAAGTTTTTTGATCAAGGGATCGCTTTGTGCCTGTTTGTTCTTCTGGCCGGCTGTGCCCCGCCAGAGAAAACATCCCTTGAAAAAGGGAGTCAGCTTCTAAAGGGCGGCCAGCCCGAAAAAGCTTTGATAGAGCTTAAAAGAGCGTTTGATTTTATTAGTAATAACGAAGAGTTGAGGCAAAATCCAAAGATCATGGGCCATCTTCATAACCAGATTGGTTTTGCTCATCAGACGATGTTTCGATCCAATAGTAAAACTAACCATTATTCTATGGCTAAGCAGGCTTACTTGTTCACAATTACTAACTCTAGCACTCCGCCAACGCTGAAACAGAGCGCCCATCTAAATCTCGCATGGTTATATTTGGAACGCTATAACTGGACAGATAACCTTTCAGCGTTTCGTGAGAACGCGAAAAAATCGGCTGATGAATTTGAAAAGCTTAGACTTAGTGTTACGGATGAGAAGTTCAATTATTGGTATGAAAAAGGCACCATCGAATCGCTTGTCGGGCGATATTCTTCTGCACGGGAAAGTTTTAAAAAAATAGGAGATCAAGATGCTAGAGCATTGAATGGTTTGGGTGTTTTGGCTGCTAGAATTGATGGGAGATATGAGGCGGCGATTGGATATTTTGAGGGAGCTATTGGTGCAGATACAAAAAGTCCTGAGGCCTATCTTCACTTGGCTATTTCAAGGCATTCACTTGGGCAATATCAGGGAGCATTAGATGCTTACAAGGCCTATCTAAGCATTGCTTCAGAATCGTCTAAGAAAAAGAGTCAAGTTAATGGCATAGTGGAAGGCCTTGAGGCTTACCTTAAGCCCGATCTAAAAGAGGAGCCGGCTATAGAGAAGCCAGGGGAGGTGGTTGCTTCGATTGATCCGGAGGAAGCTATTGAGAATGAGAAGCCGGAGGAGGAGGTTGCTTCGATTGATCCTGAGGAAGCTATTGAGAATGAGAAACCGGAGGAGGTGGTTGCTTCGACTGATCCGGAGGAAGCTATTGAGAATTCTCAGGAAAAGCAGGGTGAGATTGTTGTTATTGAGCCTCCTGTTGAGGGTGAAATACTTAAGGGACAGTCTGATTCAAAAGAATCATTACCTGTGCCTGAAGCGCAATTGTCGGAGAATGAATCAGAAGACAAGGAGCCATTAGGATCATTAAAGAAAGAATCTAAACCTGAGGTTGTTGTTGATGTTGATTCAAATAAATCGATTGAAGAGGAAAAACCAAATAAAAAATGGACTGATAGTTTGAATCCGGTGCGATGGTTTGATGGAGGTAAAAAGAAAAAAGCTAATGAACAGTTGACTTGGAAATCCCGAACGCCTCTGCCTGAGGTGCCTTTGACAAAGCCAATAGCGACAGCTTCTACCAATACTGTTCGAGTCGCTAGTTTGCTTCCTACGGCGGTGGCGTATCCTCGGTATACTTATCTTCATCCGCCTCTGCCTAAAGCTGGGGATAGGGAGGTGGCCAAGACTTATTTAGAGGATGGTTCAAAGGCTCAAAAAAGTCAGGAATGGCAGCGTGCAAAGGCCGCATATTTGGAGGCAGTAAAGGCTGATCCTGGTTGGTTTGAGGCTCGTTTTAAATTAGGCCAAGCATCCTATTATACTGGTGAAACAAGTTTGGCGTTGCAGTCTTTTGAGAATGCGCTTTCGATTGATCCTAATGCCGGCCCAGCTCGTTTTAATTTTGCGATGTCTTTGGTGCAGGGAAATTATTATGCCGACGCAGCGACTGAGTTGGAAACCTTTCTTCAGTTTGATCCAAACAGTATTCAAGGTCACCTTGAAGTTGGTAGACTATATGCTGAAAAACTTCGAGATATTGAGAAGGCAGCTATACACTATAAGCGTGCTATTGGATTGAACCCTGAGCATCCAGAGGCGGTTAATATGCGATATTGGCTAATTCGCAATAAGGCGAATTAATTTTTTACTGCTTTGCCCGTTATTCCACAGGCCACGATTGAGCAGGTTCGCAATGCAAGTGATATCGTAGACATTATTGGTTCATTTGTTCCGCTCAAGAGGGCAGGTGCAAATTTTTTGGGCCTTTGTCCATTTCATAAGGAGAAGACACCTAGCTTCAACGTTAATCCTTCTAAGCAAATTTTTCACTGCTTTGGCTGCCATAAAGGAGGTGATGTTTTTACTTTCCTTCGTGAGTTTGAAAATTTGACTTTTATTGAGAGCGTGCAGCGATTGGCTGAAAGAGCGCGAATTTCAATTGATTTTGAAATGACTCCTGGTCAGCGCGAAGAAGGCTCGTTGAAGGAGAAATTAAGAACGCTTCATGAACAAGTGACTAAGCATTGGGAGATAACACTTGCCAATGATGGGAGTGCGCAGATCGCACGTGATTATTTAGCCAAACGAGGAGTTAGTGAGGAAGCTGTAAAACGCTTTCGTATTGGTTACGCCCCTGACAAGTGGGACAATATATTAAACTGGTCCAAATCTAAAAAGTACGATGCTGTACTATTAGAGAAAGGCGGTCTTGTAATAGCGGGAGATAAAGGGCACTACGATCGTTTTCGTGGAAGGCTGATTTTTCCTATCTGTGATGAGCAGGGCCGAGTGGTCGGTTTCAGTGGTAGAGTTTTATCGTTAGATCAAAAAGGTGGTAAGTATATTAATTCTCCAGAGACTCCAATATTCAGTAAAAGCCGAATAATCTACGGATTGGATAAAGCCAAGCGACCTATTCTTGATGCCAAGTCGTCGGTAGTCTGTGAGGGGCAGCTTGACACAATCGCTTGTCATCTTGCTGGTATTGAAAATTCTGTCGCGCCACAGGGAACCGCATTGACTGCTGACCACGCTCGTATCCTAAAGCGTTATGCTGAGGAAGTAGTGTTATGTTTTGACTCTGATACGGCAGGACAGCAGGCTGCATTACGTTCTCTCGATGACTTGCTTGCCAGTGGTTTAGCAATCCGTGTTGCGGTTATTCCAAAACCGCACGATCCGGACAGTTTTATTCGTGAAAATGGTGTTGAGTTGTTTCGTCATCTGATTAATGAAGCTCCTGGTTTTTTCGATTTCCTCATAAGCTACTTATGCCAAATTCACGATGCAGGCTCAGATCGAGGTCGTGTTAATATTGTGCAGGCAATGCGCGAGGCTGTGCAGAAAACAGACAATCCGGTGTTGATAGATACCTACGCACAGAAGCTTAGTCACCGATTGAGTGTTGCAGTTGATGCTGTGCGAGCCGAATTCGCAAAGCGAAAGCAAAAAATCCAACGTTTTTCTTCGGTTCAGGAAGAGAAGCAGATTCCAGTGCAGGAAGAGAAGCCAATGGCAAAGCCTAATTCTGTCGAGTTTTGGTTGCTTAAATTAGCTTTAGCTGGAGAGTCTCCAACAGATTGGCTAGAATCTCGTCTAGATCTGCAATGGGTTGTCCATAAAGGGATACGGGAAATTCTGCATCAAAAGTTTGCTTTATTTGCGGAAAATAATAGTGCCAGTTTTCCAGATTTACTGGGTTTTTTACCATCGGAGCCTCATAAGAAATTAGCCACCGAAGCTGTTGCGGACGGTAGAACAATTCCTAATCCCGACCAGCAGTTGAATGATATTGTTTTACGATTACGCAATCAGTTTATTAATTCCCGATTAGGTGAGATTCAGCGCGAATTAGTCTCCAGTGCAGCCGATGAATCACGTTGGCCTGAATTAATTGCCGAGCGCGACGAGTTAAAAAAACTTATGCGTCATCCCCTTGAGCCACTAGCTGGTACATAAATCATTTAAAAACTGTCTTTATTTTAGTCCAAGCTGGCGCGANAAATAGACGTACTCAAGGGCATAACGCTTGGCATGCTGCTTTAGGTTAGCCCCAGCAGAATGGCCGCCTTCAGTGTTTTCGAAATATAAAACNTCATGNCCTTGTTCGCGCATGCGCGCTACCATTTTTCGTGCGTGGCCTGGGTGNACTCGGTCATCTTTTGTTGAGGTCTCGATAAAGACCTTTGGATATTGGCGATCAGGAAAAACATTTTGGTAGGGTGAATAACGGAGTATGGCTTTGCGCATTTCAGGGTCTTCAGGGTCCCCATATTCTGCGGCCCAGCTAGCTCCAGCCAGTAGCTTTGTATAGCGCAGCATATCAAGTAATGGTACTCGACAGACAACTCCATTCATTAGATCTGGCCGTTGTGTGAAAATTGCGCCTACTAACAGCCCTCCATTACTACCACCAGAAATGCCCAAGTGTTTGGGAGAGGTTATTCCGCGTTTGATTAAATCTTCTGCGACTGCAATAAAGTCGTCGTAGGCGCGTTGACGTTTGGTTTTTAGTGCGGCTTTATGCCAGCGAGGCCCGAACTCTCCACCGCCGCGAATATTTGCGACTGCGTAGGCTCCNCCACGCTCAAGCCAAAGTTTGCCAATTGTCGCTGAGTAGCTGGGNTTGAGCGAAATCTCAAACCCTCCATAGCCATATAGGATTGTTGGAGTGTTTTTATCAGGTTTGATGCCTTTCCTGTGAATAACGAAATAAGGCACCTGCGTTCCGTCAGCACTTTTTGCCATGTGCTGATTCACTTCCAGCTCGCTGGCATTGAATTTAGATGGAAGTGACTTAAGAACNGTAATTTTTTCTTTATGGGAGTCAAATTCGCTTAATCTATCGGGCGTGATATAGTCCTCATAGTTAACAAAAATAGTATCTGAGTGAATGTTAGCTGATGATATTGAAACAGTTCCATTTTTTGGCAATGGCACGGGATTGGAACTCCATTTACCNTTTTGNGCATCGACTTTAAATCGAAGGATCAGGCCNTTCACATTTTGTAGAAGCGTGATGTAAAGGCCGCTTCGCGAAAAGGTAACTCCCTCAATGCTGGTTTGTTTGTTTGGTNTAATAATTGTTTCAATCACTGGCAGCTTGCCTGTTGACTGAAAAATTGCAGCGTTTATGGCAAGCAGGGCACCTTGTGGATGGGTTTTACCGTCAACCTCCCAAGCTTCGCGCAGAGTGAAAAGAAGTCGGCCNGCATAAAAGCCGACCAAGTCTGCTGAATCTTGTAATGGTAATCTTATAAGTTTTCCGTTTGTGTTGATAAGGTGATATGCNCCGGTGAAAAATGTCAGCGACTGTTCTACTAAGGCCAGTGTCTCATCTCCTGAATCCATTACGCGTGGCCATATGCCAATGTCCTTATGTTTTCCTTCAAATATTACTTCAGCTTTATCTAAAGGTTTACCGCGTTTCCAAAGTTTTACTATACGAGGGTAGCCAGATTCCGTTAACGAATTCTCCCCCCAATCTGTGCCAATCAAAAGTGTGTTGCGGTCGAGCCAGGCAACACCAGATTTTGCCTCAGGTATTGTAAAGCCATCCTCAACAAAGTGTTTAGCTATTGTATCGAATTCACGATATACTGAAGCATCAGTGCCTCCGCGAGAAAGTTTGATAAGGCAGCGTTCATAGTTGGGAGTTAGCCATGAACTCCCCTTATATACCCAGTTTTCCTTCTCGGCTTTGGCTAGTTCATCAATACTTAGTACGGTTTCCCATTTAGGTGTAATGGATCGATAGGACTCGAGTGAAGTTCGACGGATAATACCTCGAACATTTTTGGAATCTTGCCAGAAGTTATATACGAATTTGCCTCTTATTGATCCGTATGGAATACGNTCTTTTGCGTTAAGTAGTGACTCTGACTGAGCNAGAAATTTTTCGTAGCGATCGTCTGATTGGAGTTCGTCGAAGCATTCCCTATTACGNGCATGCACCCATTCTANGGCCTGTTTGCCTTCAATTTCTTCGAGCCACAGAAACGGGTCNCTTGTGTTTTGTGAACGTTCGGTATCCCCATTTACTAGATTTGCATTCGCCATAACCAGTACATAAAAAAGCAAGATCCAAGTCTTCATTGCTGCGCAATATGCTATTACTTTTATTAANCTAAAACAACCAACTGCTTTTTTGAAAAAGTTACTTTTTTTCTAAGTCTTTTCTTGGAAATAGAGGGGTTGGTTTATTGCAAGTATGTCCTTTGGTTAATCCACCCCATTTTGCTTGGCTAAAATCATTAGGCAATGTTTCCAAACCGACTTGTTTAAAGATTTTCTCTGCAGTTTCAGGCATGACTGGCCAGATTAGCACAGCAAGAATACGACATGCTTCGGCAAGGTTGTATAGTACTTCGTTTAGCCTGNCTGATTTATCTTCCTGCTTAGCAAGCTTGAATGGNGCTGTCTGCTCAACATATTGATTGGCGCGATCCACTAATCCCCAGATGCTTACTAGGGCTGCTTGGATTTGATGTGCTTCATAATTCTTTCGTGCTTCAGCGATCCATTTTTCGGCATCACCTGCAAGCTCGTNTGATTCTATCTCAAGGGTGCCATTCCGATAACGATTAAGCATGGAGAGTGAGCGGTTAACTAGATTACCTAAGCCGTTTGCAAGCTCGGCAGAATAGCGGGCTTGAAAACTTTCGTCTGTCCAGTTTCCGTCCGGGCCAATATCGAGTTCTCTTACAACATAGTAGCGAAATGCATCTACGCTCCATTCATTAATAACATCGATTGGATTGACTACATTGCCCGTTGTTTTACTCATTTTATGACCATCTTTTTGCCACCAGCCGTGAACGAGGACTTGTTTTGGTAGTGCAAGTTCCATTGCCTTGAGCATGATCGGCCAGTAGACAGCGTGAAATTTTAGTATGTCTTTTCCAATGACATGAATGTCTGCTGGCCATAAAGAGACTGTTTCTTGCTGCGATTTGAGTCCGATCGGTCCGGCAGCGGCGCTATCGCCTAGTGATGCTGGAACGCTTGCATAGTTNCTTAGTGCATCGAACCACACATAGGTTACGTACTCTTCATCGAACGGAAGTGTAATTCCCCATTCGAGTCGTGATTTNGGTCTAGAGATGCAGAGATCTTCTAATGTGTTATTCTTTAGNAAACCAAGCACTTCGTTGCGGCGAGTTTCCGGCTGAACNAATTCTGGATTATTCTCGATATGGTCGATAAGCCATTGTTGATGTTCGCTCAGNNTGAAATAATAGTTGTTCTCAATTAATTCTGTTACTTCNCCATAGATTGAGTCAAACGTCCCGTCCTCGCGTCGATCTTTATCGGTTAAGAATGTTTCTTGTCNAGCTGAGTAAAACCCACGGTATTCAGCCTGGTAAAACTGATCATTATTGTGGAGTTTTTGTAGAACTGCNTGTACGAAATTTTTATGTCGTTCTGAAGAGGTNCGAACNAAGTCGGCATTTGATAGATTAAGTGTCTCAGCAAAGTTTTCCCATATATCAGCGAATTCATTACAATATATCTGGGGATCCTTCCCTTCGGCACTTGCTGCAGANTGGACTTTTTGGCCATGTTCATCCAGACCGGTAAGATAAAATACATCTTGCCCGAGACTGCGATGTGTTCGAGCGATAATATCAGTGATAACTTTCTCGTAGGCGTGCCCTAGGTGTGGCTCTCCGTTGACATAGTCAATGGCGGTGGTCAGATAAAACCGTTTACTCATCCGCGGTTCAGTATGCGCTCTTAGCCAAGCTCTTGGCAATCTTACGGTGACTTGATCTCCTGATTTGGGATGNAATAGGATTATTGTCCCGGTTGAGGTTCTGGGGCAGGGCCTTGAACAGGTCCTTGGGTAGGCCTCTGAGGAGTAAAGGGCTCAAGATTTTTCCCATAATCTTCTGGAAGTTTTAGCGTGAGTCGAAGTTGCTCTAGCATAACAGGGTTCAGAGGGGCGTTTGGNCGAAAGAAATCCTCCAANACTTGGCGTTCGAGTTGATCAAATGGTGGCAGCCCAACTCGATTTGTACTTATACCAATGGCTTTTTGGAATCGGTTGTGAAATTGTATAGCTAGGGATTTGTGACCTACAAAACGATCGTCATCACCTATAGCAGCAAAAGTGAATGCTTGTGTAAGCATTCCCATGATAACCGATTTAGTCTGGTTATGATCAGTTTCGCCAGCATCTTCCTGTACGCGAGAGACACAATATTCGTCAAGGCTCAGTCCTGGTACAGGTATTGACTGGGGGTATTGGTCTACCATGATTTTGTACCAACTAGCAGCTTCCTTCATGCGATTGTGAAGGTAGAGGAAGTAGACAGCATTTCGCAGAAAATTTTTATGACCAGTGCTTATGTGTTCTGCCATCTGGGTATCAGTGTTTGAAGCTCGATCTTTTTCCCGCTCTCCTTCCATTTGTGTTTCGTAGGCTTCATTAACTCGTCCAACAAGATCTCCGTTATACCCGTAATTAAAGTTTGGAGGGGAAGAAATTAAGCGTCCTTGCATATAGGCTTGTTGGAACGACTGATAAATGATGCGTCGCAATTTTGTGAAATCTCCACCAGCAGCTTCAACTTCCTCTAGGTTGAGCACGCCATCTGGTTCTCCGTCCTTACCTGTTACATCAAACCNCTTGATTACATCATTAATTCCCTGTTGAGCCCAAAAAATGGCATGCGCATCTTGAAGGCGCCATTCCAGTGGACCCCATTGATCGTCCACTTTTTTCATCTCTTCGGGATACATTTTAAATTCATTTATGAGTCGTAAACGTCTTGCTTCGGCTTCTGAACCTTTAGCGGGCTCTATCAAGTCAATGTAGCCATCACGCTTGTCCCCAAGTATGCTAATCATGTCTTTACACCATGCCTCTTTGTAAAAGCGGTGAGCATCATCTAGATTGTGCCCAACCTTGTGTTGAAAATGCCAAGCCAATTCATGGTATAGATGAGCGCTGTGAGGGTTGTATTTCAGTCCCTGATCCCGGATGAGCTCTATACCGCGTTTGACCCAGTGCCATCTTACCTCTGGAGTTTCTATGCCATCAAACTTTACTGAGATATTATAGGACATATTCCACGCTGTAACTCGCCAGACGTGGTCAGCATAGGGTTGCAGCTTAGTAATCCAGTCTCCTAGCTGNGCCATCTCGAAGAACTTTCCATCTTCTTGCATCTGCATGGCGCGTACCCATAGAACGTTCGCTATCAAGCCTCGAAAGCCTCCTAGCACTACAGTTGTAAAAGCTAGAGTTGGTGGTAGGTTCTCAATTGGCTCAGTGTGGGTTAGATTATTTTCTCGGCGAAAATTATTCATCCTACTTTGNCCGAAAAANACACTTAAAAGGCATACTGTTGCCAGAGATAATAGGATGAACTTGTATGGTTTTCCTTGGATTTTCATTTATTTAGTTCATCGAGGCCGTTGGATTAGGCAGTGCAAGTTCCTTACGATTGAACATGAATGCTCCAAATGCCGAAATTAACCCTGACATGAATAGGATGATTCCTGNGAAGGCCCAAAATAGGGATGTCCACGTTATTGTTCGGCCAGAGCTTAAATTATCAACCGGAGAATAATCCCAAACTGAATTAGTTACCCACAGGATGCCTTTTGACATAAAAATTGCTATATCGTCCAGAGCAGATGGAGCTAACTTACTGCCAGTTTCGTGGTCTATTCCTGATATGCCTTGCTCTTCTACTATCTGCTCAAGTGTTCCAGTGGAAGCGGAAATTAGTAGGATCCCAATCGACATGAATGCTGCAACTGGAAAAGCAAGAAAGCTTGAAGCCATCAAGCCAATTGCAGATATAAGTCCCAGCCAGAAATAAATAATTAAAAGACCACGGAATAGATTTAATCCAAATCCCCCATCGTGGTANAGGATAGACGGTCCATCTTTATTTAAGAACACAATTGGTTTTTCGTTAAGATTGAAGAAATTGACTACTACTCGGCCATGATTGGGGCCTTCTTGGTCCGGAACTACTCCTCCCTCAAGGTTTAGTTCCAGTTCATGGAAAACACTTGATCCGACAGTTATCTGTTTTGGCTGTTCATTTGCTGGCCAGTGTTTGCCAGTTCCAGCGCCAACGGTCCATGTGCAAAGATGTGATTTTGGATCATATTCATCGCCGGCATTAAATTTATACCTGAGATAGATTGGTCGTTTGTTTATTTCATCNACTTTGTTGGTGTCGATTTGAAAAACCCATTGGTAACTTTGCCCAGGCAGTATTATTTCTGTGGTGCCTTTATACATTTGAATGGCTTGATGTTCCAATTCTTCGACATCCTTGATTACTTCTGGGTTCTTTTCAGCTTGCTCCACCAAACTTATGTAATCCTGTCCTCGAAGCGATAGAATGTGTTCTGGATTAGTGACACTCATCCTTAAAGCTTGTTCACTAGGTGAGTATTGGCTNTTNCCTAACGCTACTANTTTGCAATAAGCNTAAGCCCNAGCCCNGTTGAGCCTGAGATCCAATTCNGGAAGATTGACTTGGCTCCGAGAGACTAGCACTTCATTTCGTAACTTATCTTGTTCCGAAGAGCTTAATTCATCTGAGTTAGATCGGTTTTCGATAAGAAAATAAATTGCCAACCCAGTGGGAATAAGAAGCGCTGCATTGAGCAGCATNATTCCTAGCCACTTTCCAAACCAAATTTGCCAGCGTGCGATCGGCTTCACCGCAACCATTTGTATTACATTATCTTCGATCTCGCGGGCNAGTGTGCCGCATCCCATCCAAAGAGATGAAATACCTAGCAGGGCAGTTGTAGCGCCAAGTGTGTAGGTAAGTACTAATTGGACCATCCCCTTGGCGGTACCATCGCTCTTTATCATCAACGGTAATCCAAAGACAATGATCAGCAATGAAATAGCCATAGCTACAACAAACCGGTACCGGACGGCGGCTTTAAAAGTTTGTTTTGCAATAGCCCACATGTTTTTTGGCTTAGTCGCCTAACAATCCACTTAATTTATCGTTGGCCTTATCGAGGTCTTCACCTTTGTTCGGAGTGACTTCTAAGGGTTGTTGATCAGGATCCGTTTCGATTTTAGATAGGCCAGCTAATTTATCTTCCCTAATTGGTTTTGATTTTTGCTGCTCCCTATCAGGTTGATTAAGCGGAGATTCTTCGTTGCGCGTTAGATGATCGAGTGCGCGGTCTGTCTTGTTTTGGTTGGTATCTCCNCGAAGATAGTCTGCCACCTGATGTCCAGAGGTAGCTCCGGAAGTTTCAGATTCTCTTTGCCGTGCCTGTTCGACAATATTTAGGAATAAACTTTCAAGATTTTCGGTAGGATTATCAACGTGTACTTCCTGAGACTGAGTATCTTCNCGAATAAGTGTTAAAACTTTATCCATAGTCTCTCTCGAGAGAGCAGGGGATGTTATTCGCGTGGCGTTACGATTGGATAACAACTCTTTCATTGTTCCAATTGCNTGCACTTTGCCTCCATAAAGAATCATGGCTCGATCACATACATCCTCAACATCGGAGAGTAAATGGCTTGANAGNATGACTGTCTTGCCNCGTTCGGCTAGTGTCAGAATTAAATCTTTAATTTCACGGCAGCCGATAGGGTCTAGNCCGGANGTTGGTTCATCGAGNATNACTAAGTCTGGATCATTTATTAGAGCTTGAGCTAAACCAATACGGCGTTGCATGCCTTTTGAGAATTCTCCAACATGTCGACGCCGAGCGTTCTCTAAACCGACCATTTGAATTAATTGCTCTGCACGTTCTCTTCGCTCCTTTGATTCAATATGAAAAAGACTTCCAAAAAAATCGACTGTCTCTTCTGAATTTAAATAACGGTAAAGATAGGATTCTTCTGGCAGATATCCAAGGCGTGCTTTGGTTTGAACGTGGCGAGGAGAATGTCCAAAAACACTGATGCGACCTTTTGTTGGGTAAAGAAGCCCTAAGAGCATTTTAACAGTGGTAGATTTACCTGATCCGTTGGGGCCTAGCAGGCCAAAGACTTCNCCTCGCTTGACTTCGAAATCAATGCCTGACACGGCACGGGCTTTGGATCGGCCCCAAAAGTCCTTAAAAACTTTGGTGAGACCTTGAGCGGAAATGACCGTTTCTGTTGAGTTCATTTTACTAAATCGCTTTTAAAAGCGAATACCTATTAGGCTGTCTGTGGTGAATGGTTAGCGGCAGGTATTGATTCTTCCTTATCNGTATTTGCATTAAAAGCTTCAAGCTCCTCGCCTTGGCGAACCAACCGAGCACTGTTGAAAACTACAATTAATGAACCTGCATTGTGCAGGATCGCTGCAACTATTGGATTGATTACCCCGTAGCTGGCTCCAATCATACCACCAATAATAAAGAGTATGCCAAAAAGAAAATTCTGATTGATGACTGTACGTGTTTGTCTAGAAAGGCGTACAAGAAATGGAAGTCTTCGAAGGTCGCTATTCATAAGTGCAATTGTAGCACTTTGGATGGCAACTTCACTTCCGGCGGCACCCATTGCCACTCCCATGTCACCTGCAGCAAGTGCTGGTGCATCGTTGACGCCATCTCCAATTACAGCAACACGGTAACCGCGTTTTTTAAGATCGCTTACGAAATCAACTTTGTTTTGAGGGAGGCATTCAGCAACGACTTCAGCGCAGCCGATTTCCGCAGCTACACGAGAAGCAACAGGTTTTCNATCGCCAGAAACCATGGCTACACGCTGAACACCGGAGTCGAGTAAGTCGGCAAGTGCTTCCTTGGCCTCACCTCTTGTTGCNTCTTGAAGGCCAATCCATCCTATGCAAACGCCTTCCTTAGCGACGTATAGTAAGCTGTATCCCTCTGCTTCTTTTAAATCAACCTGAGATTCAAAGTCATCTCCTACTCCATTGTCTCGTAGCCACTGAGCGCGACCGATTACGATATTGNCACCATCTACTTTTGCCTCTACGCCTTTGCCNGCTGTTTCCTTGAAATCAGTAGGGTCAGTTAAGTCTAAATCAGCTTCTTTAGCTAGAGTTGCTAGCGCTTTTGCAGTTGGATGGTTACTGAATTTTTCTGCTGTTGCAGCAATTTTTAGAAGTTCTGCAGGCTTNACTTCACCTTGNGGAGCTAGGCGACTGACCGCTAATTGGCCAGTAGTCAATGTGCCAGTTTTGTCGAAAACAAATGCGTTTATTCGTGCAGCAATTTCTATGTCTCCTACGTTTTTTATAAGTACTCCCAAACGTGCCGCAGAAGCCAGAGCTGCTACCATTGCTGTCGGAGAGGCGAGAATAAANGCGCAAGGGCANGCTATTACAAGTACAGAAACTACACGTTCAATATCATGAGTAAAAAACCAGACTATAGCAGCAATAACCAACACAAGCGGGGTGTAATAGCCCATATACTGATCTATAATTCGCATNATTGGNAACTTNGTTTGTTCCGCAGATAAAATAAGATCCCGAACACGTCCAAATGTTGTGTCTTCACCAGCGCGCGTTACTTCGATTTCAAGTACTCCATTAAGATTTGTTGTGCCGGCGAATACTTCGTCACCACTACTTTTGTCTACAGGAAGTGATTCACCAGTAATATTTGCCTGATTAATAGAGCCTTGTCCTTTNATGATCTTGCCGTCCGCCGCTATATTGTCTCCTGGTCGAATTCGTATGACATCTCCAATCTTTAATTCTGATGCAGGAACTTCTTCTTCATCTTTACCTATAATTCGACGAGCTTTGCTCGGAGTGAGTTTAACTAGAGATGCAATAGATGCACGAGCTCCAGCGGCTGTCCGAGTCTCGATTAATTCCCCGAGCAACATAAAAAACGCTACAATACCAGCAGTTTGATAGCCTCCAAGTTGTGATTCGCCAGATGCGATTGCGGCTAGAAACGCGATGGCCACAAGTTCGTTGATTGTGAGCTTTCCCTGTTTTATGTCTTTTACAGCCANNCGTAGTATTGGAAATCCAAGAATCATCGCGCCAACGAAAGCGCTAATNCCTGCGACTTGATTGTCAGTTCCTGAAAACCATTCCATAATGAATGAGTTANCGATAAAAATCACTCCCGNGATCATTGTGGTTAATCGGAAATTGGTGTGTTCGTGATCGTGACCACAACTGTCACAATCATTATCATTTTCGTGATTGTGTTCTTTACGTCCTATATGAGATGAAACTTGCATATTATGTTAGTATTGCAGTGATTGATGTTTAATCAGGGGGCTTGGGTTTCCTTTAATTTTACTTTCGCAGGAGTACGGTTCAGCCAAATGCGAGGTTGGCGACCAGACAGATAAAAAATATCTACAGCATTAGTGAGTACACTTTGCATAGTTTCAGAAACTAAGCGTTGCTGAAAGAGCTCTGGGTTACTTTCGTAAAAAGGTTTTTGATCNGAGAATGACTTTGATTCGGCTTCCACTGAGCTTAATAGTCTATCAGCTGTGGTTTTGCCGCCACTTTCAATTACTCTGGCTTGCCCTTCAGCATTAGCAATAATACTTATTGCTGTAGCACGTGCCGTGCTAACTTTTTGTTGGCTTTCCTGTTGTGATTTCAGGAAAGCATCGTAGGCGGGTTTGACTCCGATGGGCACCGTGACATCNAGNGCCAGTGAATTTACTTGAATAGGAAGATTATGAACTTGATTAACCACCTTAACAATTCGTTCGCGAATGTCATTCTGTAAAGCTGACTGACGGGTATACGCATCCAGTGCGCTTCGACTGGCTGAAGCGTGGTAGACTGCATTATCTAACGCAGACTTAAGGAAGTTTGTAACATTGTTAAACTTAAACTCATAGGCTTGAATGGTTTGATCGGACTCCTTGAGACTNAAATTCATCTCCGCTTGTATATGCACAGTATTACCATCTCCTGTAAGCGTATAACCATCATAATCGGGAGCAAATGAATAGCTATCCTGTGGATCTTCTTCATCTGTTGTTCTCCAGCCAACATCAGAAGTGATGGATCGATTTTGGTTTACTGGAATCTGTACGATTTCATCGATAGGGTAGGGCCATGCAAAGTGTAGGCCCGATTCGAGAATTGGAGATTTAAATTTACCAAAACGCAATTGCAGTGCCTGATGGCCGCTATCTACTTTTGTAATACCTGAACAAAGAAAGGCAATTCCTAGTGCCACCATTAAAACACGAACAACCTTAAAACTGCTCTGCAGCGCCTCGGACAATGCGCGTGATCGGGCGTCATCCAAAACTTCCTTATGATCGGGAGCGTGATGCTCTTCAGTAGTCGATTTATTGCCCTGAGGCTGTTTTTCTTCCTCGCTCATGACCTTTATTCCTTAGAAGCCTTGTTTGGTTGAGTTAATAGGTTGAACGGAGGTGTGTTTGGATCGAGTATCAAGGTGGCATTTTCCTTGAGTGAACCCTCCAAGGCGTTGAGATTAAAAAGGAAGTTGGCTAGCTCTGGATTTTTTTCAAATTCTTTGAAGTACTGAGCCGATGCAGCCTCAGCTTCACCTCGAAGTACTTTTGCTGTTGCTTCCGCTTTAGAAAGTATTTCATTGGCTTTAAGATCAGCTTCGGCTCTGAGCATTTTTGCTTCGCGTTCACCTTCTGCTTCAATCTTTGTAATGCGAGCTTGGCGTTCAGCTTTCATTCGTTCGAAAACCGCGGTTGTTACGGCAGATGGTAATCCTAGGCGCTTGATGCCAACCATCTTAATTTCTATTCCGTAAGTTGAAGTATCCCCTGAGACCTCTTCTTTCATTTTATCTTCAATCTCTGAAAGTTTAATCAGATCTGCATCAGTATTTACAATTTGCTCAAAAGTGTATTTGCCAATAACGGAATTTTGAGCGCTGCGTACAGTGGATTCTAGTGTTTTATTAGCGAGTGATAAGTCACCGCTAAATTTTTGAAAGAACTGTAGTGCATTACTGATTTGCCAAGTTGCAAATACCTTTACCAGTATTGGCTTACCTTCAGTGGTGCTGGTTGTTTCAAAAGTCCATTCCGAATTCTGAATACGATTGTCGAACTTGTATACTTCGTTGATTGGCCAAGGGAATCGGAATCGAAATCCAGGGCCAATATCGGCTTTTCCAGTTTCGGCATTTATTACTGGATTACCAAAGGTAGTGCGAATTGCCACCTCAGTATGCCTTACCTGATAGCTCAGCAGCATAAAGCCAAACATGATCACGAGGATCGCGCCGATTGTCAGTGTTACATGGTTTTTTTTCATTTTTATATAAAATATGTTAATTAGTTTTCTTGGTCTACAGTTACGTTTAATAGGTCTTGCCTCAATTGATCCTGTAGCTCGAGATTGATGACATCTCGATTAGCTGGATCAGATAAAATATATTTTCTTGAACCTTTTGTTGCTTCCTTGAAGCTCTCTAATTTCATCCGAGTTTTGTATACAGATGGTGCGCTCTTAAAGGCTGCAATCTGGTTGGAAAATCGTTTTGCTTCAGCCTTCGCTATAGCTACCTTATTAGTACTATCGCTTTTTGCTTGGGCAATGCTTTCTGCAGCTGAAGCTTCCGCTAGAGGGACTTTACTTGCATCATACATTAATGCAGCTAAGCGATTAGTTTCCGCATTTAATTGAGCCACAATCACTTTTTCATAACTTTCAGCAACTCCTCCAGTCTCTTTGGATTGTTCGTTTTTACCTACTGGAGGATGAATATCCTGCAGGCCTACAAATTCAATTTTAGCACCTAATTTGTGTTCAAGTGCTCGCTTTTGTAAACGATCTTGTAATGTTTTTTGAGCTTTGGTTCTTCCTGGGCCCATCAGTTCATCCATATCTACTCCGATTAGGTACTGTGTGACTTCTCGCATTGCCAGTTTTTGGAGTAATGAACCAGAATTTGCATTATTGGTTACCCATTCGTTTAGATCATTAATACGATATTGTATAGGGATGCTTACCGTAAGGAGGTTTACAGGAACTGATTCTGCAGCGCTTTGGGCATCAGCATTATTACTAGCAACAATCATATTGAAGTTTTGTTCAGGATCTTGATCGGGTCCGCCATGGTTGTGCTGCGTAGTCCATAAAATCACCTTGGTTCCTTCCTGTTGTTGTCCTTCCTTCTTGTCTATAACACCCAAAGTAAACGACTGGATTTCGTCGGTTTTGTATCTGTAAATTTTATCTATTGGCCAAGGCCATTTTAGAAGAAAACCTGGTCCACTGATTCGATTGTTTTTTCCAAAACGTTCTAATAGTGCCTCTTCGTTAGCTTGTATCACTACAAAACTACTACTGAAAAAAAGCACTACAAATTGCAAGCCAAGTATTAATGCTAATTTTTGTTCTAGATATCGGTAAAACCATGTTTCTGATACTTTAAAGCCAAATTGATAATCAAGAGCGTGAGCTGCTGTAGAGATGAGTCCGCCTGGCTGACCTAGTAATCCAATCAGTCTACTATCGTAAAGGAGTCTTGCCTTAGTCTTGTCACCTTTTGGCCGATAGATTTCGAGTACCAGTGTCACCACATTTTCAACTGCGGAAGTTATTATGATAATGAACACTAACCATGTGATCCACTTATCCCATAGCGGATAGCCAAAGTAAGAAGCTGTTTCAGAAAGAACTATCGCTGTGCCTAAAACTGAACCGAGCAACATGTAGCTGGCGCCAGGTCTTAGTAGTTCCTGTCCATCCATTCTTGCTAATCCAGCTGAATATTTGCCCATCAAGAATAAAATAACCACAAAGAGACTGTTGAACAGTATTGGTATAAGAGCTTGTGCAGGATTTGGGCTTGTCCATTGGTTGAGTTTTCCTAAAACCAACCAAATTCCGACGGCTTGGGCAACAAGCAGGAGTAACGAAAAGCCAGGGACAATCCATTTTTCAAATTGTCTTCGTGCATTTAAAGCTGGATACGCATCTTCCGCCGCACCACTGAAGAGGGATTCATCATTGTCGCGGGATTGATCCAAAGCTTGCATCTCTAATGCCTCTTGTCGTTCGCGGTCCATCAGATGTGCATGGACGAAACTAAAGAGAGAAATCAGGGNGCCTATCCCAAGAAGCACCAAGCTTGCTAAGCCTACGTTGGATTCAGATTTTAAAGCTAAAACAAGCGTGCCGATTGTGATGCCCAGCAGCGCAATGCCATTTATGAATCCTAGTTTTTTAGAATTGTATTCTTGCATTATGTTAATTCTCGATCTTCGAACAACCAAAGGGCAGCCATCAAGGTAGCCCCAGTATAACCCATTAAATATAGAAATGCTTGGCCAAGATATACTAGAGGAATTGTTTCATCTCCTGATAATACGTCAGCTAGCCAGAAATTCTGCCAATTGGGAATTATAGTGTAAAGTATTGAAGCCCACCAAATTCCGTCTTCGGTTTTTTCTAAAAATAACCAATCCGACATTAGCCCTAAAAAAAGGACACCAGAGCAAACTGCAAGTGTGGGTAGTAGTTCGAGGCGTGTGGAACAAGCCAGAGCCAGTGCAGTAAGAATAAGTACAGCAAACAATAAAAGAACAGAGGCTGGAACTAATCGCCAGTCTACTGTTCGAGGATCCGCACTGGCACCTGTGGTTGCTGCTTCTGTTGACAATATTATGGCAAACATTGCAGTAGTCAGTACTACTAAGGCTATTACAGTAGTAAAAACAAACCGCACCTGAAGAAAGTAATTTAGGAATCCTGCAATTATATAAGATGCCAAGAGCCCTCCAAAACAATATATACCAAAGGAAAAGGTATCTGCGGAACCGTAGGCATCGTACGCCATGCGACTGGCGAGAAGGCATGCAACAAGGTTTGTATAAATCAAAATTGATAAAGCACCGGACAAACCCAAATATTTCCCAAGGATAAATCTTGCTCGACCAACCGGTTTGGATAACACGGCTAATGCCGTTCCGGATCGAATTTCTCGGGCNACTGAAGACGATGCGCAAAGAACTGCNCCTAAGAGTCCAGTTACTAAAGATACGGCAAGCAGGCTGGTTTTAACAATTTGAACGTCATCCCCAAATCCAAAGTAAGGGACAATTGAGAGGAAAACACAGAAAAANGCCGAACATGTCATCAACAACAGGAAAACTGGTTGCTGTACNACCTCCATAAAAGCATTAAAAGCTATTGTTCCGAACTGTCTCATTTACCGAAACGGGCCGGAAAAGATACCGACCAAAAAAGCAAATGCAATGGGTTTCTCTTTTAAAATTAATTAGTTTGTTGACATTAATTCTTAACGAGTGTTAATTGCAAACGGTTTGCATTTAAAACTGACAACTAAATTATTATCAATTATCTGCTCTATACAGATCTTTGTGTTGTCTGCTTCTATTGTTTCTCCAGATTTGCATGTCGCGGTTTGTCATGATGGTTGTTCTAAACATCATCATGAAAATTCTTCCGAAAATGAGGAATTGCCAAATGATGAGCACGATTGCCCTATAACTATATTTTCTCAAGGATTTATCCTAAATCAGCCATTTATTCCCGAAAATTGGGAGTATGTTAATTGCCTTTTAGTTAAGTTTATCGAGCCAGAATCATTTTTTTCTCAATCCTGTACGCGCTTATCCTTACAGCGTGCTCCTCCTTTTGTTTAACTTACAAAGTTAAAAGTCTCTAACTATAGAGTAAGCTCAGGAATAATTTTCACTGAGCAATTAGTTCTTTTTTAGACTCTTTTGACTGTTTTCTGTGATTCCTTTCGCTAATCATTTGGAAGGTAAAAAAAAACTAAAAACCTATAAAATTGCTATAAATTTTATTTTAAATAACAAAAAATAATTATGAAATTAAAAGAATACAGTATAAATGCATTTAGAACTGCATGTGTGTTGGCAATATGCGCTGTGATTGTATCTGGATGTGGTCCGTCAGAGAGTGGATCTGATGACCATGATGGCGAGAACCATGCGCATGCAGCTGGTGAACCTCCGTGTGTTATCGTGTCGACGACTGATCTCATGGGCATTGTTGAAGCAATTGCTGGTGATTCAGTCGAACTACACTGCTTTGGTAAGGGAAATCAGGATCCTCATGCATTGGATATTCTTCCTAGTTTCGTTCGTGAGATGAATGAAGCCGATCTTTGGATTCAAGTAGGAAACGACATTGAGGCAGCTTGGTACCCAGATCTTATGGCAAACGTTAAGAATACTAAAATTATCGAAGGATCCGAGGGATTCATTGATACTTCTGATCTGATTATGCCTTTAGAGGGGGCCGTGGGAAATGTATCGGGTGTTGGGCATTCGAGCGGCTTACATCCTTCAGGAAATCCACACTATTTACTGGATCCCATTGAAGGTATTCGTGCAGCCAAACTTGTGGCAGATCGATTAAGNGCCATTTTGCCTGAACAAAAAGATAAGTTTCAGCAAAATTTTGAAAATTTTCGAAAACTTTTAGCTGATGCTTTAATCGGGNCTGAGTTGGCCGAACGTCATGATATTATCAAGATTGCAGATCTTTATCAGAGTGGGGATTTAACTGATTTTTTATCTCAACAAGGTGGTGAGACTTCACTTGGGGGTTGGTTAGGTAAACTTGAAAAGCACCGGGGNACACCCATTGTAGGTGATCATGATCTGTGGCCGTATTTTAGTCGTCGAGTAGGATTTTCTGTTGTGGGATATTTTGAGCCTGAGCCGGGAGTTACGCCTACTACAAAACATCTTCGAATTTTAATTGATCAAATGAAAGCCGAGTCTGTCCCGATTATTTTTTCAGCACCGTACTTTGATGAAAAGCACGCTCGGTTTGTCTCTGAAAACACAGAAGCACGTGTGCTTCCGATGTGTCATCAAACTAAGGCGCGCCCTAACACGGAAACCTATTTTAATATGATCCGACATAACATGGAAACTGTGATTNCTGCGTTNAATAAGAATTAGAATTATTAGAAGGTGAANATAAAAGAATATAACAATTCTAAATCTAAAAAGGGNTTCACCTTGATTGAACTTCTTGTCGTTATTGCAATAATTGCAATTTTGGCAGGATTGTTATTGCCTGCATTGGCCTTATCGAAAAATAAGGNAAAGCAGATTCATTGTTTATCAAACATGAAACAATTGGGTATTGGATTCATCTTGTATACAGATGATTTCGATGGGGTGTTACCTTCGACCGCTCATCTAAGCCAACGCCCTGAAAATATTTGGATTAACACTCTCTCCCCGTACGTGGGAGATGTTGATGAAATTCGGTTCTGTGAAACAGATCCTAAAAAGNANTTAAAAGAAAAAAATAACGGAACAAGCTATATTTTAAATGAGTTTTTGACCGTTCCTCTAATGGATCCTTTTGGTAATCTAATTGAGCCTTTGCCAAAAATTGATCAACTAAAGGATCCTTCGGCAACATGTTTGTTATTTGAGTCTTCTGAAAAATATGGAGTTTCCATTTNCAATGANCATNCGCATNCNCGAGTNTGGNTNGTTGGNGGNTGGAGNAGCTTTATNAANGATNTTCANCCNGATAGGCANAGATTNGGAANTGCAGNTNAAGANCGTTCNTCNGGTAAAGCTAATTATCTTTTTGCAGATGGNCATGCCNAAGCNGTNGANGCATNNGTNCTNAAGNCAATGATTNNAGCTGGTATTAATCCAGCTNAGCCATCNAGTTTTAAANAATAAAAANTAGTAATTAATTTGTGAGCTTTAAAAAATNNNAAATAAAAAANTNTNANAAAGGTTTTACTCTNATCGAACTNTTAGTTGTTATTGCAATNATTGCNATANTNGCNGGGCTTTTGTTGCCGGCNNTGNCAAAATCNAAAAGCAAAGCAATTCAGATTCATTGTTTGTCTAACATGAAACAAATGGGTGTTGGCATGTTGTTATATGCTGAGGATTCCAATGGTCAGTTGCCAGGTAACTTTCATCATAATACGAATCTCAAATATAATTGGACTGATGCCCTTTCTCCATATTTAGGGAGCGTAGATTCAATTAGGCTTTGTGGGGCAGATCCTAGAAAGAAAGAAAAAGAAGAATTAAATGGGACAAGCTATATATTAAATGATCATTTGACTGCTCCATTGTATAATGCATTTGGAGAAATGGTTGAGGCGGCAGTAAGTATTGATGAACTCAAGGATGCCACAACGACCGTATGCTTCTTTGAATCTTCAGATCAACTTGCGGTTTCTGCAATTTCTTCCGCATGCGTTGCTTGCTCGCGAGCATGGAATCTTGGTGGATGGAATGCCGTTATAAAAGATATCCAACCTGATCGACATAGATCAGGTGTATCTGTGGCTGATCGTTCGGAAGGGAAAGCTAATTACCTTTTTGCAGATGGTCATGTTGAATTAGTCGACGCTCATCTTATCAAGTCAATGATTGAAGCTGGATTAAATCCGGCTAAACCATCCAGTTTTAAATTTTAAATAAACAAACAAATACAAATAACAAAATCTTTTTTAATTATGTTAAAGAAAATAATCACATACGGGCTACTTCTATTTGTAGTTTTAGAAAATAATGCGAATGCTCAAGAACATGAAAAATGGGCTATAGGTCATGGGGATTTAACCGTTGATTATGTTGGTTCTGAGTGGGTTTTTTCATTCCATCATGAGGACGAAGAACACGATCAAACAATTGTCTTAGATCAAAATAGCAGAAATATCATTCCTGATGTTTCAACATTTGATTTTCTTGGTAAGGCAGGGAGCCCTATTTGGATCATCCCTCAAATTAGTACCGAAGGTATTCCGTTTATGGGTTTTAATTCTAACCTAACTGCGAAAGGAATCTTTAAGCAGGATTCTATGAATGTACATTTGACTACTGTTAATGCCCCAGGTGACTTCTTTATTTGGACGTCAAGCGTTAATGGAGTAGAGGTTAGCATGAACTCAGCAGATGGGCTTGAGGATTCAGACGTAATGAAGTTTCCAGCAAGAGGACATTTCCACAAAAATTTGGGTTTTAGCTCTCCTGGTACGTACTTATTAGGATTTACAGCTAGTGGTGTTCTTGCTGATAGCGGGCAGACCGTAACTAGTGAAGAGTATTTTGTTAAATATGAACTTAATGTTCTTTCTGAGGGTGAGGTAGATATGGAGATAGCCTATGCTGATGGTAAATTGGGAGCAGAGCTTCTAGCCATAGCCCATGATGAAGAAGGAGACGACCACGGAGATGACCACGGAGATGACCACGGAGATGACCACGGAGATGACCACGGAGATGAGCATGGAGATGAGCATGGTGCCTTTGAGTGGGCTGGAGTGTTCAGTGTGTCTGATGCTTCACATACATGGTCTATGCAGAAGGTCGATGGTGCGTATGCCGATCCGACTATGCGAATAGTGCTTATACCGACTGATAGTCCTACAGCAGAGACACTGGAAGCGCTTGAGGAAACAGGCGAGAGTCTTATTGAAGGGGATGCGGTTACAATCATAGAAGATGGTGAGACGCTGACCCCAGTAGCAGGTGGCTCATGTTTTGAGTTACATGTAGGCAGTGGTGCTGACTCAACATTTACGATCAATACATCGGGGATCTCTGGGCTAGCAATATATGCCCAGCATGTACCTACTGAGTTTGAAAGAGACAGACACTATCTGTACGACTCAAAGGGAACAGATATAGAGCCAATAGCGCAGGAAGGCGGAGAGGGAGGGCATCATCATCATGATGGCGTCGAATATCCTGTGAATGAGGTAGCACTAAGAGTGAAAGCCGGATCAGCCACATTGGTCCCAAGCGATCCTGCTTATTCATTTCTAGGACACCCTGGCGACTTGTTCTATGAATTGCCACAACACGAAGAAGATGGGTTGCTGTTTTTTGGTATCGCTGCTGACGAGCTGGAAAAAGGAATCTTTGCAAATGATAAGGTTCAATTGAACTTGAAGTCGGTTGACGGGGCAGGTGATGTAATTTTATTTGCTACGGATACATTTGGTAAACCTAGTGTGATTTTCAATTCTGCAGATGGAATTAGTGACGCGGATGCATTTGTGACAAAGGCGGGTGCACATGCACATCAGTCGATGGCATTTAGTGAAGCGGGTATTTATAGGGTCGGATTTGATATTTCAGGAAATCTTGCAACTACAGGAGCAGAGGTTCGCAGTGAAAAGTTCGAGTTGCTCTTTGAAGTAGAGAAAGTGACCCTCTTATCTGAGGGCGAGGTAGATTTGGAGATTGCGTATGTTGATGGAGAGTGGGGAGCGGAGCTTCTTACTCACGGCGCTGAAGAAGGAGACGACCACGGTGATGACCACGGTGATGACCACGGTGATGACCACGGTGATGACCACGGTGATGACCACGGTGATGACCACGGT
>PATZ01000029.1 GCA_002712575.1 Methanobacteriota archaeon | reverse complement strand
TTCAATTAAGTATGGATTTTCATTTACATCTTTATTCTCAAAACCATGACAACCAAATTCATCGCCCATAGATAATCTATCTGGGCCGATGAGATTTTTAATCCAACCATCTGATTCCCATTCAGCCGTGACTACTGGAGATAATGTGGGTATGGTAAAAATAATAATCATAACAAAACTTACGGCAGTAGTCTTGTCCATGATACTCGGAAATAATACCCCAATATGAGTACTTGCTAAATTTAGTAAAGGCTAAACAAGAAATGCATCACGGTAAAAGCATGGATAGTAGTTTGGAGAAGAAATTAAAAGAGTTCTCTACACTGATAGAAATAGAAGGTACTGGAGAGATCTTTAAAACACCGATTTTCTATAAGTTCCTAGTCAAATACATACGCATAATTGGGCGTAGTTTGACTAGAGTAAATTATACTGGAATAGAAAAGATTCCAAAAAAGGGGCCTGTGATTATAATAGGAAATCATATCTCAAATATCGACCCTATAGTTAAAATAATGGGAATAGGTAGACCAGTACATTATTTGGCCAAAGAAGGTCATTTCACTAAAGAACCGAATCGCACAATAATGAGAGCAACGGGACAGATTGAAACCTTCAGAGATACTGGTGCACATGATGCATTAGCAAGAGCTGCTGATGTATTGAATTCAGGCCTATGCCTAGGTTTATTCCCAGAAGGAACCAGATCTAGAAACGATGAGGCCCCATTTTTACAAAAGGGTAAAACTGGCGTAGCAAGATTATCGGCTAGTTTTCCGGATGTCCCTGTATTACCAATGGCGCTAATTGGCACTAGAGAAGTTATGAAACCTGGCGATAATGTAATTAGATTTTGGAAAAAAATTAATGTTAACATAGATGAACCAATTACTTTTAATCAATGGTTTCTGAATGAAAATGGCGGAGACATGGATAGTGTTAGGTTAAAAGATATCATGAAACTAAGCCCTGCGGACAGGGAAGTGAAAATGAAAAAGATTTACAGAAAGTTTACAGATCAAATAATGGAGAATCTAAAAAATTTAGGTGCTCCTTGACCATACTTGCCGTAGCGTTGAAGGACTGACTGCCATACGACAAAGACATGGAACAGTACTTGGAGTTTCTCAGAAGGATTCTCGAGGAAGGACAAGAAAAAACTGATAGAACCGGAACTGGTACTAAATCTGTGTTTGGTCATCAAATGAGATTTGACTTAACTAAAAGTTTTCCTGCCATTACAACAAAAAAGATTCATTGGCCAAGTGTTATTCATGAGCTATTATGGATTTTATCTGGCGATACAAATATAAGTTATCTTAAAGAAAACGGTGTTAAGATATGGAATGAATGGGCAGATTCTGATGGTAACTTAGGCCCAGTATACGGAGAACAATGGAGAAAATGGAAAACTAAAAATGGAAATGCCATTGATCAAATTAAACAAGTAATTAACATGATTAAACAAAATCCNGACAGTAGAAGAATTATAGTTTCTGCTTGGAATGTGGGTGAGTTAGAAGAAATGGCATTAATGCCTTGTCATGCCTTTTTCCAATTCTATGTAAATAATGGGAAATTATCTTGCCAATTATATCAAAGGAGTGCGGATGCTTTTCTTGGAGTTCCATTTAATATTTCTTCATACAGCCTCCTTACATGTATGATTGCACAGGTTTGCAATCTTGAGCCAGGAGAATTTATCTGGACGGGAGGAGATTGTCACTTGTACCTAAATCATTTAGAGCAGGCAAAGATACAAATAAATAGAAAGCCTCTAAATGTTCCAAAATTAATATTGAATGATAAGATTAAAGATATTGATGATTTTAGTTATGAAGATATATCTATAGAAGGATATCAACATCACCCTCACATATCAGCCCCAATATCTATATGAGGATTGAAGATGCTTATTGCAATGATAGTGGCTATGGATAAAGAAGGATTCATAGGGCGCAAAGGAGAATTACCTTGGAGACTATCATCTGATATTAAAAGATTCAAAAAAATAACAGAAGCTGACGGTAATAATGCAGTAATAATGGGTAGGAAGACTTGGGANAGTTTGCCTAAAAAATATAAGCCTTTATCACGAAGATTGAATATTGTAATGTCGAGAGATTCGGAATGGAAATCTGAGGGTGCATCAAATGCGCTTTATCCAGGTAGAGCAATTGAAATTGCCTATTCAGAGGGATGTGAGGAGTGTTGGATAATTGGAGGTTCAAAGATTTATGAGTTATTTCTTGACAGGGTAGATGAGATACATGTTACAGAAGTAAATACTAAAAAAAGTGGAGAAATTATATTTCCAAAATGGGACAGAGAAGGGTGGAAAGAAGAAATTATAGAAAGAAAAACAAAGAATGAATATGACGATTATGATACCATTTATTCCGTGTGGAAGAAAAAATAAATTTAATCTTTGTATTCAGTGACTCGAATTCCTAAATCAGTCATTTTTGATTTCCTTTTCATTATTATATCCATCTTATCATGAAATTCTTTTTCTAGATCTACTTCTAGTGCTAATGCGTGCCCCATTATGAGGATTAGTAAATCTGATAATTCCTCGGAAATCGCNTTTTTTGTTTTTCCTTTTGTTATTGCTGCAGAAAATTCTCCTAGTTCTTCAACGGTCAAAGCTATTCTATATCCCATGTCATGACCTTTATTCTCTGGCTTTGAAAANTCAAATTTTTGATGGAAAGATGCGACTCTAGACATCATTGATGTCCATTNTCCATCAGGAGAAACAAATTTTTCAGATGATATCCATTCTTCAACATTCAAAGGCCTACGCATGTGTNTGTGACAGTAACCAAGTCAACAAAGTTATCTCAGGTAGAGTAATTGTTAATTAAAGAATTTATACAATCGATAATTAGATTTTCTAGACTAGAAGAAATATTTTTTACTTCTTCATGGTTTATTGGCATTTCAGAATCTTGTGGATTCCTCCCTGCTGCCCAATTAGAAGAACATACTAAAGATAGGTGAGGGATAGACAATTCTGAAATTAACCTAGATTCTGGCCCTAAGGTCATATTAACTACATCTGCGCCTAATTTTTCTAAGGCATTTATTTCTGCAGGACTTTCAAATTGTGGGCCACTGCATTGTGCGACGATTACATTTTCTGGAGTAATACCATATTTTTCATCTAAAATATTCGAAATTATTGAAATTGCCTTGGAATCAAATAGTGATGTTCTATCGGAATGAAAGGCCATAATATCATGAAATGACCACGAATAAGCGGCAAAATCGATTATATCTGAAGCTAATGCAATATCTCCTGGCCTGATTACGGAAGAAATTGAGCCAACGGAATTTATGCTTACTATAATATCNGGAGAAGTGCTTGCAACAGCATATATGTTTCCTCTGTGTTCAATCGAATGAGGAGGAGTAACTAGGTTATTCNCCGAATGATGACGATGAAGAAATGATATCTGAAAATTATTTTCTGAAATTAATTTCAATGGAATATTTCCCCATTCGGTTTCACATCTTAAGGAAACCAAGGATGAATCCAAAGATTCAGAAAATAGAATTGGTAGATTGATCATCCCAGTGCCATATATTACAGAGATGCGAACCATGTTGTTCCACTTGTTAACACTAATAAAAGGAATTAGGTATCATTAATTTAATCTAGCAATTAAGTCGGCCTTTTTACCGGANACAGGTTTTCCCGCTTCTTTTAATAATTCTTTTAATTCAGCAACTGTCATAGATGAATAATCAACAACATCATCTGAAGATTTTACTTCATTAGTTTCTTCAACATCATTATTTTCTTCCTCTTCTGATGATTCATCGGCTAATTCTGAAATTTCTGCACCTGCTTCTGCTGCAACTAGAACGTNATTTTCTTGCTCAACTACTTCCTCCTTTGATTTTTCTAACTCATGAATTTCGTCTAGTGTTGGACCTTCATCTACAAAAACACCAGCTTGAAGCAGTTGTACTCTTCTAAAAAGAAGATTTTTCACTGGCTGGATTTTAGTTACTTCATCTTTTATTGTGTTTTCCAATGTTCCATCAAATAGTGATTTTTGGATATCTAACCATGTTGAACTTGCTCCGACTCGTAATATGACATTTCTTGCTATGGTACGCATTTGTTGCTTTTGACTTGCTTTTATTCTTGCTCTTGAGATAATTAATGGTTTAAATCTGATGTAAAAACCATCTTTAGTTACTAAATCAACCGTATCATCGATTTTTCCTCTTTCTCTACGAACTAATCTGCGGACATGATCTTTCATCAAGTCATATCCGATAAATTCAGTTAAAGCATCTTTGTTAACTACATCAGTGACATTGAATTTTATTTTGACATGCATTTTAGAAAAGTCACCATCAAGTTCATTTTGCATTAACTCATAATGTCGNCCCAAAACTAAGGAGTCGTCTTCTGCCAAAGTTTCTCCGATTACCTTGAAAGACCAGGGATTTCTAGGAGCCCTAATTGTATACCAACGTTTTGCTTTCCATTTATCTTTCTGTTTTCTTGCTGCTGCCCTTGATAATGCTCCTTTTGCCATAATAAAGACCTCGATTGTTGGGGGCTACCCCAATTGCAAGCCATCCGAAATCAGTCGAGTATTTGAACGAGTCACATTAAAATTAGTAATAATGTAATGAATTATTTGAAAGACTAGTGAGTTTTGGAATAGTTATGAGTTTGCACAGTGCGACATGGAGAGTTCATGTAAGTGAACTGGATGATTCGGCATTAATAATAGAGAGTATTCAATGGATTGCAGGAGAGAATGCAGTGATAAATATAGAAAATGGGAAATCAATTCATGGCGCCAAACAGAAGACAATAGTTGCCAAAGTTGAAAATAAGAGAGAATCATGTGAATCATTTCTCAGATTAGGAAAGACTGCCTTAACAAAAATAGTAGGAGATGATATATCTAAGAGAATTGATGAAAATAAAAATTTTCATATCAGAATAGATGTATCAAATTTAGTATCTAAAGAAATAAAAATAAATTGTAACAAAGAGAAATTAGTGGCAAAAGGAATTTTTAAGATAGAGTGTTATCCAGGAGATTCTCCTGAAAGAATAATTTTAGAATTAATAAAAAAATATGAATGATTAAAAAAATTAGACAAGTATTCAAATGTACCGATTACTTCNGGNATATGAAAGAAAGTATGACTCATGTAGTAACAGAAGCCTGCGTAGGGCATAAATATCAGGATTGCGTAGCAGTATGTCCAGTAGAGGCATTTCGTGAAACCGATACATATCTAGTAATAGATCCAGATGAATGTATAGATTGTGCGGCGTGCGTACCTGAATGTCCCGTGGAAGCAATATTTGCAGATACTGATATACCAGATGAACAAGAGGAATGGTTACAAAGAAATGAAGATGAAGCACCTGATTTACCAGTAGCAGAAGGGGACTCTCCAGTTTTGGGTGATTAATACATTACGTATATACACAAAAGTCATCAAATCTATCTAAAGGGCGATACATATGTCAAAGAAATTAGATATTACTCAATTTTTACATGGAACAGAACTTTTGAAGAGAGGTTTTGCGAAAATGCAAGAAGGAGGAGTAATAATGGATGTTGTCAATGCCGATCAAGCCCATGTTGCTGAAGAATCTGGAGCGGTAGCAGTGATGGCTTTAGAAAGAGTNCCTGCAGACATTAGAGCAAATGGAGGAGTGGCCAGAATGAGCCATCCAGATATGATCAAAGAAATAATTGAGACTACATCTATACCTGTTATGGCAAAGGCAAGAATAGGGCATGAAGGAGAGGCAAGAGTCTTGGAAACTTTAGGAGTTGATATGATAGATGAGTCNGAAGTATTAACNCCTGCTGATCCTTTTTTCCATATCGACAAGAATCAATTTGATGTTCCCTTTGTTTGTGGTTGTACTAACCTACCAGAAGCCGTTAGGAGGATTGTAGAAGGTGCGGCAATGATACGTACTAAGGGAGAAGCAGGAACAGGGAATATAGTAAGTGCCATACAGCATGCTAGACTAGTTAAAAATGAGATAGAGGCATTAAGTATAGCGAATAAAAGTGAAATAGAATTAGCAGTAGACAAAATATTAGAAGGTTATCAAAAATTAAAAGAGAAGTCAGAATTCGCCATAACTCCTAAAAATACTCCATTTGGTAATTTGGATTACTTACATAATGAAGTATCAAATATACTCAATGAAGTGATTAGTAAAAAACGATTACCAGTTGTAACATTTTCAGCAGGAGGAATAGCGACACCCGCGGATGCTGCATTACTAATGCAACATGGAATGGATGGAGTATTTGTTGGCTCGGGTATATTTAAAAGTGCAAATCCTGAGATAATGGCAGAAGCCATAGTTTTAGCAACCCATCACTATGATGATGCAGGCATAGTCGCAAAAGCAAGTTCTATGATGGGAGATGCTATGCCTGGTTTAGAGATTGAAAATTTAAAAACAAAATATCAGGATAGAGGGTACTAATTATCTCTTTCTGCCCCTAGTCGTTCTCAGTTTGCGTGAAGGTTTTTTTGCTTTGGGTTTCTTTTCGGTAGTAGAAAAATCACCACTAAGTGTTCCCCCAAATGTTAAAGTTCCTTGTTCAATTAATTTTTCTGATAGTGAATTTGCCAAATTTTCATCTTTATCCGGTGTTGTTAGAGTCTCCCTTACTGAACGATTATGGTTTTCTATGACTAATTTTCCCTCTTCGATTTCTGCTTTCATTTTATCTCTAATTTCATTAACTTCTTTCATTAATTCGACGATAGAAGAGTGTACTTCATCTGCATTTTTTCTTCCTTCTAGATAAGCTGCATGAAGGCGGTCTCCCTCGGCTTGTATGAAGTCCCTTTCTTCAAACATAGGCTTTATTGAGTTCCATATTTCATCTGCTTGGCTATGAAAATCCAACATTATTTTATGTTCTGCATCAGCTTCAGCCTTTAATAATTGGATTGATCCTTCCATGTCTCCTAAATCAATGTTTAATAGATTTAGTTCTGATGCTAAAGGAATTAGTTCATCGCGTTTAACTATTAATTTCTTTAAAAATTTCAATAGAGAATTTTCCTTTTTAAGTGATATAGTTCCGTCAGTCATTAATTGTCTTTCGATTCTTTCTATTTCGGCAACTGTTTCAGAAAGTTCAACTATAGCAGATTTATTGCCTTTACTACTTTCTTTTTTACCTCTTTTTTGAGAAATTAATTCACGTATCTGACTCTGTAGTGCATCTCTTTTTAATTGATGTTCTTTAGCTTTATTTCGAATTTCTTTTTGTTGATCCAGATATTCTTTTATTTTAGTCCTTATTTCCTTACCTTGATTCTGTATAGAATTTCTCGAATCTGCCGCTCTACGGGCATTTTCAGTAAAATTATTCCGTTGATCTCGCATTCTTTTTAATTTAGTTTCCATTGCATTTAAGCGGTTTCTCAGATCTTCTTCTTGACCCTCGATGGCTTCATCCATAGTTATGCGAGTAGTATTTCCTTATTCAAGGCCACTAAAGGCCGAGCAAGGATAAAGCAAATGGAATTAGTGGAGAAAATACTGCAACAATAGCACCAAACATAAGTAAAGCCCCCGTAGTTAATCTAAGTCTTGTAAATATATCAGAACGAACTTGAACCGTAAGAACTCTTCCTGAAACTAGATTACCGGATGTATCTTCAAGACGGACGGTTACGGTTGCTTCACCAGTAGAAGACGGGATAAGACTCTGCCAGACAATCTTAGTAGAGGATAAAGTTCTGGGTAACGATTTAGCTATGGAATCAAGGTTTTTAATATTGTTTTCATCTTTACAAGGAGGTATTTTTAAACCATATACGCATTCATTAGGCCTGAAATCTGGAGTTTGTATCCTAAGAATTAATTGTTTAGTTTCTGCACTCTGATTTAGTACGTAAGCAAATAAATTCGCATTACCTAATGTCAAATTCTCCATATCTACGTCAAACCAAATTTCTCCATCATAATTTTCATTTTCTTGATGCATACGTAATCTGTCATGCAGTCGGAAAAATGGAGCACATCTTGAGCTTGCATGCGTGAGGAGGCGATTCCAAGTTTCCTCTCCCAATTCAGGATGTTGGAAAATTTGTTCGATAACTTCCTCATCAATAATTTCACCCAAAACATCCCTAAAAATCTGATCTGAGATTAGTCCAGATCTGCGTAAATGTAGTAAATGTAATAGATTTTCTTGAAGGTCGGTGATTGATTTTCCTTTATCAAGTTTAGAAGAAAGAGAATTTACATAACTTGAAACTTTTACTAAAAGTAAAGGATCTACATGAGATCTAATGATATCAGAGAATGGCCTCTTGAGCAAGGCAGGATGGATTGGTGTAGAAAAGGCCTCCAACAAACCCCATGGATTAACTGTATTAAAACGCGAACGAGAAGAAACCATGTAAACCCCATGTCCAGATAGTAAAGCACCTGTAGAGAGTGCAATCATAACAGGTAATTCAGATGATTGTTGAGTAGAGAAATAAAGTGATACAGAGAGTAATAGAGTAGCTAAAAACATCAATCCAGTTGTTACATTTAATTGTCGTGAAGAACCATCTATTGTTTCTTTCATTTGAGCATATCCATGAGCACTATTGAAGGTAATGCCTGAGTTAGTTATTTCCTTAGCCTCTAAAATAAATATTTGCCTAGTGACATAAATTAATCTAAGTAAAATAAATAACAAAGACAAATCTGCTATCATAATTAGTAGAGAGATGAAATAAATAGATGTTGAAATATCTTGATTAAAAATTAAACCTTGAACACTATTTACCCACCAATCCGGATTAGAATCACTAAAAGACTGGGCAAGACCGAATAGAATTACTACGATTAAAGGAAGGAATAGAATTAATCTTGCCCCACTACTAATTAACAAATCGTCAATTCCGGTTAGTATTATCTCTTGATTTTTAAGTCTAGATTTTTGATCATATACATTTATATCGTCTTTTGGTACATTTATTTCACTGTATTCTGAGACTTCGCCAACTGGATTTGCATTAACTAAGTCTTCTAACATTACTTCTAAATCAGATTTATTCGATTCGTCATTATTCTCATAAATAATTTTATCATCGGACATAAATCAACCTCATGAAGTAGAATATTGAGATACTCTGGCGAGTATTTTTTGACAAAGAGATTTGGAAATATCAATATTTTTATCTTCTATCTTAAATTGTTCACCAATTTTTCTAATTTTTGAACCCAATATTACACCAATTCCTTCCAAAGTTTTTTTCTCACTATCATTCATAGCAATTAACTCAATAGTCGCCTCTATATTATTTGGTAAGCAATTAATTGGCAATAAATTATTTTGTAAAATTTCCATTTTCCTATCTACTAAAGGGATTTTTGCACCCGAAATAGATCTTTCAGGATATCCAAGCATATTATCCAAAGTAACCTCTAATTCTTCATCGATAGCATGTTCTAATTTACACGCCATTGCATTAGTATCTCCTTTGAAACCTATCACCTCAACTAAAAGAATTTCAACTAATGCTTCCCTTCTCTTTATCCTTGATGCAGTTATGAAGCCTTCTGGAGTAAGCCTGCACCCGCGATAAGGGAGATATGTCAGTAAATCTTTTTTTGTAAGACGATTGAGCATTTGAGTAGTAGAAGCAGCGCTTACATCCATAGATTCAGCAAGTTGTGTCGTTTTTACTATCTGGTCTGGTTTTTCAGAATGGAGTTCGAATATCCTTTTGAGATACATTTCTTCAAATTCACTTAGGTCTAACATATTATTTCCCCTCAGAAAGAGCCATGAATTCGCATTTGCATGCTGGGCAACGCGCTCTAACCGGCCTTTTGCTCTCTAGTACTCTAAGTTTCTGTTCACACGCTGGACAATCTAACATATCTCCACTAGATGAAGATGAGGGTATGGTAATTTCAATATCTTCAGATTCCATTTTGCCTTGTAAAATATCATCTTTCTCTTGTGGTTTGACCTCTAATGGTTGTACTTCAAAATTTGATTCACAAGAAGGGCATTTAACAAGCCCCTCATGAGATGAGGGGACGTTTAGCCTTTGTTCGCATAAAGGACAAATGACTTCTCTTTTTTGTTGTTCTTTAATGTTTTTTGCATCTAATCTTGATTCTCTAGGAGGCCTTAATTTAGAATTATTAACTGTCGAAGGAGTGCGATTTGAAATGGCGCTGATGACAATTTTAGCCATTATGACTATTGCTAAACCCGCAATAGATCCGTATGAAACGGCATAGATATCAAATGGGAGGCCAGAATTTTGGGGAGAATTAGTTGACTCTATTAATACCCAATTACTGTTTTGATAATCTCCAGAAATAAAGTTAATTGATAAATTTGCTGAATATGAATATTTCCATTCTGTGATGATTATTTTACCAGAATAGGTGGCATCTGGCAATAATGAAGGGAAGTTTTCTTCGTATATTATTGTTTGATCAGACATGATAAGTCGTATTAAACCAGAATTGATCTTACTATTTCCATTGTTGATAATTGTATACTCAAATGATATGTTTTCATTTTTTACAGGTTTTTTGGGATAAAAATTATCCATTGTAATGTCAACCGAAGTATAAGGAGGATTTACAAATATAATACTGGTATTTTTAGAATCAGAAACATTTGGAAGCCACGATATTGGAACTACCTCGATGAATATATTATCAGTGATAGGGTTGGCTAAATCAAAATGAACAATTCTACTACCATAATCCAAGGATAGTTTCAATGATTGGAGTAGATTATTTTTATCAGTATTATCGAAGATATTAATTGAAATATCTCTAGAAACACCTTCAGAAAGAAAAATAATTGGCATTACTTTTAATCCTTCTTCAGAAGTCCATGAGTAAGAGTTAGACAATATTTGTAATGATTGTTGATTCCTTACTTCAATATTAAAAGACCCTTGTAGGTTACTATCTACACCACCACTTGGGCTATAGACACTCCAATTAAATTCATTATTTCCTACATTTAAAGGGATAAAAGAAACAAATATTTCCCTACTTGAGCCAGAATCAATTTGGACAAAATCTCCTAGCCAGAAGGAATTATTCATTCCGCTTACTTCTAGTCTAACACTATCTCTAACATCTCCTTCGTTATGTATTAAAATTGAAGCTGTGACTAAATCTCCTAAATGAATAGGTTGTCCGATGATCGATATTTGTTCACTTCCTGCTGCAGAAAAATTTACATCAGTAGAATTAGTCTTTTGAATATTTTTTTCAATCAGACTTTGAGATTCAACTTGGCAAATATGGAATAAGGAAAATGAACAAAATAGCATTATTATAACTATTAAGAGAGAGTTGTTGCCATGGAAACTCCTCGCCATCAATACAGCCCCTAGAGTAGTACCGTATGAATGAAACCCTCTTTGTAAAGGATAGAGACATTTTAATGATGAAATTAAGTGGGCGACATGTGGATACAGACACTTTACTCAGTGTAACTCCTAAAGAGATTGCTGAAGCGTTATTAATTAGGCGTAAGGCATTAAAGGAACAACTGCCAAATATAATAAAAAATCTAGATAATGAATCGGAAGCATTGACGCCCAAATTGATAAAAATTAAAGAAAAAAATGAAAAAATAAATAAAAAAATATCTGAAATTAAAAAACAGAGAGATGCCTATCAAAAAGAAGCGGGAGAAATCTGGAAAAAAATTAAAGATATTCAAATTGCATTAACTGAATCTGGCAATATGATCAATCTAGATCCAAAGTGGAAGAAGGAAAGAATGATGGAAGAATTGGAAGAAATAGAGTTTAATATTCAAACAGTTGCACTTGATCATAAAGCAGAGAAGAAAATGATAGATGCAAGACGGAATATAATAAGACAAAATGAATTATGGCTAAAAGAACGTAAATCTTCAAATCCTCAAATGGCAGAGTTTATTGAAAAGAGAAAAAAAATGAATTCTCTGTATAAGGCTGCAGATAAAGAACATAAAGAGATGATTAAAAATGTCAATCTTGGAGAGCCAATTCATGCAAAATATATGGCAAGAAAGACAGAGTTATTAGACATAGAAAGGCAAAGAGATCGGGCTAGGCAACTATTAAAAAATTTAGATAGAGACATATCATACTGGGAAAATACAATTCTAGATGGTTTTGATGAATTAATGACGCTAGCAATGAAAGTTCAACAAGGAGGAATGTCATCTTTTACTTCCAATAAAAATAAAAAGGGAAAAAATAATATCAACAGTAAAAAAGTGGAGGAAGAGGAATGACTAGTGCATCAGAAAATAAATCTGGTGTTGATTTGAAAAATATGGAATTCGAAGAAATTATACAATTAAAAAAAGAAATGCAAAGAGACATAGAATCTAATGAAAAAAGATTTAAAGAATATTTAGAAGATAGAAGAAATCAAATAGACATAGTGAAAACACTTCGAGAAATGATGAAAGAAGTAGATTCGATGGATGAAGAAAGGCGAGAATTACTAAATGAATTTAATGGATATAGGAAAAAATCAGAAGATTTAAAGAAAATTAGAGATTTAGTAAATGAATTAATTCCTCCACCAAGTGAAATATTAGAAAAATGGATAATAAAAAGTTATGAAAACCTGACGACAATTAATAATGATTTAACGACAGTGCCAACATTAGAGAGGGAGCAAGACTTATTCAAAAAATTCTTTGAATTACAGGTTTGCATTAAAAGGAAAAGAGAATCTGAAAAGGCGCATATAGAATATATAGAAAATATCACCAAACTTAGGGAGGTTGCTAAAAAATTAGATAGTCAGAGAGAAGAAAAAGAAAAAAATATATCCGAGATGGAGAATAATCCTGAATCTAAGGGGAAGATAGTTACAAGAAAGGAAATAAAGAAGATAAGTAAAAAAATATCTTCAATAGATAAAAAACTAGATGAATTAAAATTGGAAAGAAATGATTTGAAGTCAAATCTTGTAAAAATAAAAAAAATATTGAAGAAAAAGAATTTATCAAATAAAAAAATTAGTTTATCTAAGGTTAAGAGTAAAATAAATGAAGGAGGAGTTCTTGATGCCTCTGAATTTGATGTACTATTAGATCATGGAGCTTTAGACAGTATAAAATCAAATAAAGCAAAGAAAAGTGATTCAAAAAATAAGGGTAATAAAAAAAGAAAGATGAGACGTTTGGGAAATACAAAAAGAAAGGCAAGGAAGGGAAATAGTGCAGCATTAAGAGAAAATGAATAGAAAATAAGGATTTATTTTAGTATTAATTTATATTAACAATCGAAGTCGGATTGGACATAATAGGTGGCATATTGATGGATTATAGTGAGGTTGGCGATATATTCAATCCACTTACTGAAAAAATTAATTTGGAATTGAGCAATAATAAAGAGCAAAGAGATGAATGGAATAATAGAGTTCGTAAACATTTGGATAAGAGAAATGAAATCAATATTCAGGTTAAAGAATTAATTTCAGAAGTACAAAAACAGAAAATCGTAAGAGATGCTGCAAATATTAATGTAAAGGAATTAAAGGAAATAAGATTTGAAAAATCTGAAAAATTGAAACTAATCAGAAAAGAAATGAAAGAAAAAATGGGAGATAAAGAGAATCGAACCAGTAAAAAATCCGGACCTGATCCTCGTAGAATAAAGTCTGAAATGGATAAATTAGAAAATATGTATGAGAGGGGTGCTTTTTCTGGAAAAAAAGAAAAGGAATTCTTCAATAAAATGAAGAAATTAAGTAGAGATTATAAAGAAGCCAAGAAGGTTGGAAAACAAGATATTTTTGGAAACCTAAAAAGGAATGAAAGAGAGGCAAAATATTCTCAAGCAAAGGCACATGACAATGTTGAAGATGCCGTTAAGAAAGCTCAAGAAGCTCATGACTTGATGATGGAACTATCTGAAGAAGTAGATAGATTAAGGGAAATTGCAAACAATGCACAGATGGAAGTAACAATATCAAAAAGAGAAGCGGATATAATGCATAGTAGATATGTAGTAGCATTAAGATGTATCCATTCAATGCAAGATTTACTCAAGGAGATTACTACAGAAGAGATTGCAGAAGAAAAGGTAGAAGTTTCCGATTTAATGAGTAGATTGATGTCCGGAGATACTTTATCTACAGACGAGTTGTTGTCGTTGCAAAGGAATTAATCATAACATTGGAATCTCTTTACCACTAATGCCGTGAATTAATTGCTTATTTTCAGTATTTACAATCCAAGCAGGAATAAGTATCTTTTTCCAATTAAGATGACAATTATCAGATTTAAATTCCCAATTCTGTAGAACCATACTTTGAGTGAATAATCCAGCATTTTTTGGTTTTCCTTGACGTTTTTCATTAATTAATGGGCCGATAAGTTCTATTACCTGGAACTTATCTTTCCATAAATTTTTCTTTGGTTCAATAATTCTCAATGACGGAGAAAGCGACAGAACATCCATATAAGAATATAAAATAAAATTATTTTCCCATGGATCTTCTATGATCTTCCACTTTTTCCTTTCAATAAGACCATCTGGACCAAGTAATTCACCATCGACCTCCCATAACTTAGATGAAAGTAAAATTGGAGTATATGTTATACCAGATAGTCCTTTATTGGATAACCAAATAGATATTTCTATATTGGGCTTTAATGTTAAAATAGAATTATCAATACTTCTAATTTCATTTACTTCACTAGTTTCGTCATCAATATTGTTATCTTTGATAATTGATAATTGAATTTCTTTATTCAATATTGCTCTTCCAAACCATTGTGAAAGTTCATTTGGACCCCAAAAAAAAATCTTGTTTTTTCTATAGTCTTTTAAATTTAAATTATCATCAATAAATCTCTCCGAAATTATCAAATGATTTCCGGAAGGAGCATCAACACTCCATCTTTCTATCTCAAAATTATTTAATTTAGTAATTCCTTCACTGACATGCCAAATAAAAAGTGATGTAGAAGGAAATTCTTCTAAATCTTGAAAAGAATCTACTTTACCGATGAAATTGAAATCGATAGAGGAGAAATCATAATTCTGATTATGAAAATTTTCTCCCCGTAATTTTATTAAATTACGAATTTCACTTTCCATGCCCTTGCGAGATAATGGAGGAATTTGAATAAAACCCTAAAATTTTGCAAAATAGACTTCTCAAGTGTCAAATATTCTGACTTAGCGTTAATAATTCACTTTGTCCAGGATCAGTAACACAAAGAGTACTAACAGGAAATGGTTTTGCACAAGCAGCACCTAATTGTCGATTTACTAACAATACTTGATGTACTGGCACATCAGGATGTTTAGATTGGAGGTTAGAAATGTATTCCTGAGGGCAGTTGGCAG
The DNA here is from genome assembly GCA_002712575.1 of Methanobacteriota archaeon. GTDB lineage: Archaea > Thermoplasmatota > Poseidoniia > Poseidoniales > Thalassarchaeaceae > MGIIb-O3. The sequence continues at coordinate 28,613 of PATZ01000029.1, read as the reverse complement.
CTACTAAAACCATCCGCGCATCTCCTCTAGAACAGGCACTCATGGTTTGCCTTTGACCGAATAGTAAAGTTCCAGTATTCATTCCTTGTTTTAATTGACGTGCTAAATCCATTATATTCCTCCTTAATTCTCTGGTACATAAAATAACTCTACGCTTCCTGTCCCTAATGCAACAGGTTGACCCACAATGATATTTTCAGTGACGCCACTAAGATCGTCGCGCTCACCAATGATTCCTGCTTTAAGTAAATGAGTAACTGTTACTTCGAAAGCAGATCTAGCCAATATAGAATGTTTAGTTCCGCTAACTCCGTGCCTTCCTATGGCTCTTATTTCTCCTTCACTGGACATTACATCAGCCACCATAATTAAATGCCTAATATCAACATCTAAACCAGCTCCTGCCATTGTATCATATGCTTCATTAATAATAGCTTGTCGTGCAGCCTCAATTCCTAAATAATCATATATTTCACTAATATTGTTAGTATAGGTTCGGGATCTATCGACACCGGCAAATTCACTGACTTTGGTTAAATTTGATCCAATAGTAGATATGTAATACTCTCCGTCTTTATTTGGTCCTTGCACATTAGCTCTAGAAATACCTGGCAGTCCTTTTAGTCTTAATTTCTTTATTTTATCTTCTAGTTGTAACAGTGCAGTATAAGTGGGAGGGTCTGTCGCTAAATTTGTCAAATCTTCGGCTTTAGAAATACCTGGTATTATTTTAAGAACTTTGGGCCTATCTTCGTTATCTGACTGAATGTATAATCTCAATGCTCTTGATAATTTATCTAATACTTCCGCACCAGTCATATTTTTTAATTTTAGATTTGCAGGAATCAATTGAAGATTAATGTATCTCTGAGTTACCTCGACATCTATTGCTGCAATATCTGTTGCTGTTGTTGTTTCTATTCCTGCTGCTAATTCTCTAGCCAATTTTTCATTAGTTCTCAAAGGTTTTCCTTTAGAATTGAATTCTTCTAGATAAATATTCATTGTTGGCGTATTAGGTACTTTACGGGCATCAACAATTTCAATTATTCTTGGAAGTCCTTGAGTGACATTCACGGTTGCAACACCTGCATAGTGGAATGTTCGCATTGTCATTTGCGTCCCAGGCTCACCTAATGATTGAGCAGTTGTAATCCCCACAGCTTCATGTGGATCAACTCGTGCTTTTAGTAAATGATTGTAGGCAGATTTGATAATACTTTCTAATTTTTTATCCGATAATTTCTTATCGCCCCTTGAGTTAATACCTTCTACTAATGTATTTATGATCTGAGGAGTCAGATATAAGCCTAATTCATTGGATTTTTCAGAAAGTTGGATGAACAGGGGGTCTTCAACATCTAAATCTCTAAGCAATAGTTTTTTACTATTTTCTACATCATAACTTTGTATTGGAAGCAAGGTTTTTTTCCTTCTTCTTGACAGAGTTCTCCTTCTGACTACGGTTTTTTCAGTTCTTGCGGCTGCAGCTCTTGCTGATTTAGTAGAACTTGCCATTACATGATGGATTTTTTGAGATGTTCCAGAGTCGATACCACAAATTTGACCAATTTGTAGCGGAGTAAGAACTTTGACATCATCCCATTTCCTATCATCGGCTAATTTATGAGCATATTCTTCCTCTATGCCTAAGTCCATTAATTTCTTTTTTGTTGCACTCTTAACTACCATTGTTAAGCACCTCCCAAAGCATCATCTAAAACTAGATTGACATCAAATGGTTCTCCTTTACGGCTGCGAGCTGGATCGACAGTGTCTTCACCATATTGAAATTGAACAATCCTATTGCCAGTGTTTCTTACAGACGATTCTGCATCAGTAGAAACCTTAAGATCGTCCATAGCATTAATTAATCTACGTTGCATATATCCTGATTTACTTGTCCTAACTGCTGTATCGACTAAGGACTCTCGGCCAGAAACTGATAACATGAAAAATTCGGTTGGTTCTAAACCTCTCTTGAATGAGGAAGAAACAAAGCCTTTCTCTCTAGCACCTTTGACCCCTCTTGGGAAATGAGCCAGAACCCTATCTTGATAGCCTCTTTCCAACCTCTTACCACGAACTTTTGGTTGACCTATTGAGCCAGCCATCATTGCTAAGTTATCCATTGAACCTCTAGCACCAGAAGTTGCCATCAAAACCGCTGCATTGTCTTCACCCAAATATTTCTTTGCAACATTTCCAGCGTCAGATTTACCAGTATCAAGTATTTGCAGTATATTCTCCTCAAGAGTTTCCAAAGGAGTCCTACCAGGTCTTGCTTCATACTTCTTACCATCTTTGCCATATTTTACAAGTTCTAAGTCTACATCTTCACTAGCTTTCTTATTTATAGAATCAATCTCTTTTTTGGCTTCTGGAGGTAAATCTTCATCATCTATTCCGGTAGTAAATCCTAATGAGGTACAGGCAGCAATTGTCATTTTGGTCATATCATTGATAAATTTTGCACCACGCTGATTACCGTGTGTTTGAACAACTGCATCTAATAATCGGCCATCTTCTGCTCCGATTCCTTTTTTATCTATGGCTCCTTCAATGCTTCCCTTAGAAACTTTAACTGTGTCCCCAGATCTGTTTAGGTATTCAAGATTGAATCCATCTGGAACAATAAGGCTCAATACTTCTGCCCCCCTGTAACCTACTATTCCATCTTTTTCGATTTCATTTGGCAGTTTACCTTGATAATTAATTGAGCCGAGTACCTCTAATACTATATTTTTAGGTAATATCATATTATCGTGAGTTAATAGATAAGAACCGGAAATATGATCATGTATTCCGCCAATTACGCTACCACCGTATCTAGGTGTTATTATGTGTTCTTGGACGCGCATTAGTATTTTGGCCTCTGCTCGCGCTTCTTCACTTTGAATAACATGTAAATTCATCTCATCGCCGTCGAAATCAGCGTTATAAGGCGTACAATCTGCAAGATTAAATCTGAATGTTTTTCCTTCCATAACTCTAATTTCGTGTACCATCATAGACATCCTATGCAAAGATGGTTGACGATTGAATATAGTGACGTCCCCATCGATTAAATGTCTTTCAACTACTATTCCTGGACGAGGGTTTCCATCCTGATCCCATGTGCTTAATCTATCCTCACTTTCCGTAGGATATGTATTTCCATATTCGTCTTCTTGAGATGGACTACCACAATGAGGGCATCGAACCTCTAAATGGTCTGGGAAATATTCTGTTGGATTTTCAACTTCCCACCTCCAACGATTGTGAATTAACGCTCTAGGATCATCTGATTCTAATTGTTTACCATTAGAATCTTCTCCACGAAGATTTGCAATAGTTTTCTCTAAATCTATTCCATTTACTTCTTCTAATTCTCCTATTTCATTTCTTTTCATTTCCTTTTTCAATTCCAAACCCGGTAAAAAGTTTGGAGCTGGTAGTACGTCATTTAAGTCAGGCCTGTAACCTGGATACGGTTCTTCATCGCTACCACTGTGGCATTCAGGATTTTTACATCTGAAACCTGCCCAAATAAATTTTGTCCTATCTGTAATGCGTACTCTCAGAGTATCTCCTCTAATGATATAATTTACTCCAGGATGATTATCAGGCCCTCTTAGAATCATCTGTCTTAATTGTTCTCTGTTCCTACTTGTTACTCTAATTGGGACTGTTAATTCTTTAGCAGTCGATACTGGTATACCGACCTCGTTTATCCCAAGATTTGGGTCTGGACTAATTACAGTCCTAGCACAGAAATTTACTCTTTTACCTGATAAATTACTTCTAAAACGTCCTTCTTTTCCTTTCAGACGTTGCGTTAGGGTTTTGAGAGGCCTACCTGAACGGTGTCTGGCAGGAGGTATCCCACTAGTCTGATTATCAAAATATGTAGTACAGTGATATTGTAATAATTCCCACAGATCTTCAACAATCAATTGAGGCGCACCAGCGTCTCTATTTTCTCTTAATCTCTGATTAATTCTTAAAACATCCACTAATTTATGTGTCAAATCATCTTCGGATCTATCACCACTATCTAATGTTATAGAAGGCCTTACAGTAATAGGAGGAACAGGAAGAACTTTCAAAATAGTCCATTCTGGCCTACAAACATCTTTATTCATTCCTATAAATATCAAATGGTCGTCTGGTATTCTTTCTAACCATTCTCTGATATCTCGGGCATTGAGTTTATGTTCTCCTTTATCCGCTTTCTTTTCTTTAAAGGTTGAAGGTTTGTCTAGTATTATTTTACCTTGTTCTGAGCCACAATGCATACAAATAGCTCTTTTTGCACTTGAACATTCTTTCTCGATATCTTTTATTGTTTTATTAAACTCACGTGAACCAACACCATGTTTTATCATTACATCATGTACTCTTTCTCGGTAATAATCTTGTTCAGATTTTTCGGGGTCTAGAGGATGGGTTTCAGGGGCACTATGCAATAGAATCTTACTGCATTTGTTACAAGTATTTTTTAATGCCATTTTGATTAAAGCAGTAAAGCCAATGTGCATGACTGGTAGCTCTAATTGTATATGTCCAAAATGACCAGGGCTTTCATCATACTTACAATTGTCAGTTGGACATACTAATCCAGGTTCAATTACTCCCATTTTTGGATCCATTAAACCTTGTTTAAAAGCATGTCCATCGTCTTTGTATGTATCTGCAGTCTTAACTTCTACAGCAGACATCTTTCTTATCTCATTAGGATCCATTAATGCAAATCTAATGCCCGCAATTCTCTTAGGAATTAATGTATTACTGTTACGCTTCATCTTTGATCCTCCAGTTCTAATCTCATTGCAACACCTAAACTCTTCATTTCATCAAGTAGAAGTTTGAACGCGTACGAGGTTTGAATTTTGTAAACCTCTGCGCCATCTCCATGTATCGGAGACACATATGTTCTTTTTCTTGGATCATACCATGCGATATGACCTGATTGAGCGCAAACGAATAAATCAATACCATCAGACTCTCCAAGAAGTCTGTCTTTGATAACCATAGATGCACCATGTGAAATCAAACAATCTCTTTCCATTTCTCCGAATCTTAAACCACCCTGTCTAGCACGGCCTTCTGTAGGTTGTCTTGTCAAAATCTGAACTCTACCACGACTTCTAGCATGTAATTTACTACTGACTAAATGATGTAATCTTTGATAATAAATTACTCCAACGAAAACTTCGGCAGGGTATGATTCTCCTGTTTCACCATTAATCATTGATTCGCGCCCTGTATGGTTAAATCCATTTCTGAGTAAGCCCGATCTTAGAGATTCTTCTTTTTCTCCTGTGAATGCTGTTCCATCAATTCTCCTAGTTTCCATTGAACCTACTTTTCCTCCAATCATTTCAAGAACGTGTGCCACTGTCATTCTAGAAGGAATAGCATGAGGGTTAATCAGAATATCAGGTACAACTCCATCTTCTGTAAATGGCATATCTTCTTCGTTTACCATTCTACCAATAATTCCTTTCTGACCATGTCGACTTGCAAATTTATCGCCTAATTCAGGAATTTTATTACTTCTAAGAGTTATTCTTACGAGTCTGCCAGAGTCTAGTGACTCTGTCACGAATACATTATCTACCCAACCATTTTCCCCATGTCTGACATTCATTGACGATTCACGTCTTTCTTGCGCTTGTAAGAATGCACCGTGTGCTTCTTCCAAGAATCTTGGAGGACTAGTCTTTCCTACTAGAACTGGGTTTCCTCCTTTTTCACTTGTCAAAAATGTTTCAGGCACAGGTAAACCATCCCTTTCAAGATGAGAATATGAATCCCATGATTTTAGGCCTTTTATTTCATCTAAACCTGTACCAGGGATTTCGATTCTTTCTTCTTGACCGCCAGGGAATCTCTTATTTTCAGCATTATAAGTCCTCATGAATGATGAGCGTCCCATTGAACGCTCTACAGATGCCTTATTCATTACAATGGCATCTTGCATGTTATATCCATGGTGACTCATTATTGCTACTACAAGATTTTGCCCTCCAGGTCTTTCATTGAACTTAGTGGAGTCCATAGCTCTTGTACCGACAATTGAACGTTGTGGATAGTGCATTATGTGTGCTCTTGTATCTGGACGAAGTCTATAATTCGCACTTGAAAGTCCTAAACTTTGTTTTACCATTGCTGTCCCGCCAGTAACTCTTGGAGTAGAATTATGTTCCGGATATGGGACTAGAGAAGCGCAAACGCCCAATATTAACTGTGGGTCTATTTCAACGTGCGTAAATATTAGTACAGTATGAGCTTTCTTTTCTCTTCTCTTAAGAGCATCAACATCTTCCTGATAATAATTTAATGGTACTTTGAATTTTTCAGTCTTTGATTTACCATTAGGCATTTGTATTTCAGCAGAAAGATGGGCATGAGTGATGTTAGGTTCCCCCAAATTTAGCCATTCTACCTTTGCTGGATTAATTGGTCTTTTATTCTTCGGAGAAACAGCTGGTAAGTCGTATGGCCTCGGTGCGATTAAGAGATCTTCTTCTTCTTCCGCATCAACCCATTCAACTACACCATTAGTCAATAAATCATTGAAATCCATACTTCCATCTCTCAGAGAGTCGAGATGAAGTTTTGAAAGAGTCAGGCTACCATTTTCTAAAACAAGTAATGGACGAAGAATTCTTCCTCTGTCCGTGTTGATAAAGACATCTTTGTTTTCAGTATCGTGCCTTATGCTCACTTCGGATCTTATTTTACCTGATCTTCTACTATTCTTAATTCTCTGTACTAACTTTTGTGGCCTCTTATGTAGTCCAAAGATATCTCCATTCACATGGACTCTAGAACCATCTGCCCAACCTTCCGGTGAATCATCAACTCCAGCTTCTTTTAGTAATTCTTTGACATCTGATTCCGAAACTTCTTCAGAAACATCTATCATTTGGGCAGCGTTCTTAACTAAACCACAGTTTTGACCCTCAGGAGTTTCATTAGGGCATAGCCTCCCCCACTGAGTAGGATGTAAATCACGTGCCTCGAAATGTGGCTGACTCCTAACTAATGGACTTGTTACTCTTCTCATGTGAGATAATGCAGAGAGATATGTAGTCCTGTCTAATAATTGACTTACTCCAGATCTTCCACCTACCCAATTACCTGTTGCGAGAGCGTGCATAATTTTTGATGTTAAAACGTCAGGCCTTAGACATGAGTTAATTTTTAATTCACGCTTTCTGTTATGATGCCTCTCTAGTTGATACTTTAAATCTCTAGCAAGTTGTTGAAGACTTACTCGAAATAGGTCTTCGATAAGGTCTCCGGCTAATCGTACTCTTTTGTTCGCATAGTGATCTTTGTCATTAGGATCTTTATTGTTGATTGCCATCTCAAGAACTTGTCTCACAATCCTACCTAGGAAAATAGATTTTTTCTGGCGATGTTCATATGAAGCGCCCAAGTGAGGTAGGAGTTCTTTATCTAATAAATTTTGAACTCTAGATTCACGATATTCTTTTTGTTGTCCTGCAGCAAATTTTTTCTCTAACCAAGCAAGGGCTTCTTCTTCATTTTCTACACCATATTCTTCGTTATCTTTCACATCATTAAGATTGGCGACAGTGTATTTCATAGCCTCTACTGGACCTGCAATTGAAGAGAAAATTTCTCTATCATTTGACATCCCTAATGCCCTCATTAAAAGAACTACGGGGATAGCGGTTGTTCCGGCACTAGGAATTTTTACCATCAGCATACCATCTCTACGTTTTTCAACATTGAGAGGTTTACGAACACCATCTTTCTGCGAGAATATTTTAGCTACTTCAGTGTCATGAGCGTATTTCTTATTTCTCTCAACAGTCACTCTATTTGGCGCCAAATCTTCCATTGATATCAAAACTCTCTCAGTACCATTAATGATAAAATAACCGCCAGGATCTACAGGGTCTTCTCCAAATTTTCGCAATAATTTAACGTATTGCTCTGCATCCTCCGGAGAAGTATCTGGAGAAAGTTTTCTATTGGGGTCAATATTATTGGCATGTAAGTTACACCTTGCNGATCNAACCATAATTGGTAAATTTCCNATNTGNACATTTTTCTCATCCATNTAGCCCANNTCAGAGCCAGGAGANGGTGGTAAATCATCTCGNTATATCCTNAAATCNAGATATATAGGTGCAAAGTAAGTAAGTTTCCTCAANCTGCATTCTATAGGAGTAGCAGGATGTTCTGCACCATTAGCCTCTCTAATTGTTGGTTGACCNAGACGTATGTTTTTAACTCGTACTATAATTTCTTTTTCNAAAACGTCGAGNTTGATTAGTCCGCCTTCATTATCANCNTCNTAATCATCACTNCCNATTCGNATATTTCTGACTATATTTTCCATTCTGCTTCCTCTACTNTCNAGTAANGGAATACAATCATTGTATGACGCAAGCTGNTGATTGACNAGGCTTCTNTTACTAAAATAACTTTCAACAATTTCCTTCATTTTTTAATCACTCCCTNAAGCCCTCTCCACGACTAGTCTGTATGCTATGCTAGTTCCTGCAGATCTNCTATATCGTTCTATTTTCATTACCCTGTTNGTTAACCANCCAGCCANTAANGTATCATCTTCTGCTTCAGTTGTTTCTTTAATNGCTTGTACAGCAGGNTCNGTAATCAATATCTTTGGTAAAAGTTCTTTTGCAAGTCTATTATTTCCTTCAAAATCCTTTTCCATCAAATTCCATGGTGATAATACCTTTTCTTCATCTTCAATTGGTACTAATTCATGATGAGGAACTAAAATATGGTTCAATACATTAAATCGATCTTCTCCTTGAGGGATGTCTTCGTCCAATAAAGCATTTCTAGAAATGGTAATTCTACCGCTTCTACTCCTCTTTCTAGATGCCATTTGTTCCCTAATGACTCCCATGATGAGTTCCAAATCTGCACTACCCATCTCAAGATCTACTTTTTTAGCAACTTGTTCTACAGTCATTCTTTTAATAGCGTCCATATTAGCATCATCGGCTAATTTGTGTGCCCTGTCTTCAGGAACTCCTAGTTCTATTAGCCGTTTTTTTGTTGAACTTTTTACTGCCATATATGTGATCCCCTTGTCCAGATAAATATGGGCTTGGAGCTTATTCAGGCGGGCCTGACGGGATTCGAACCCGCGGCCGACGGGTTAAAAGCCCGTCGCTCTACCTGACTAAGCTACAGGCCCATAGCATATGCTGGGCTATTACCCGTCCTAGGAGGGGTTTAAGAAAGTAACTAAACAAGCACCGCTAAGAGCAAGAGTCGGAACTCCAGAGGGTAATCTGTTGTCAATTCTTGATATAGCGCTTAAGGGATAAATGTTTTTGAAAAAAAAGGACAGATACTCATGGATTTTCCATTTAAACAGAATAAATTTCAGATAAAAAATATTTGTGATTGGAATTTAGAAACCCATAAGACAGTATACCCTCCAAGAGAAGATACTTATCTGATGGCAAATGCAATATTAAAAATGAAAAAACATCAAGGTTTAGCTCTAGAAATAGGGTGCGGGTCAGGAGCTTTGTCAATGCTATTAGCAACATTGGGATGGAAGGTCTTAGCTTATGATGTAAATCCATATGCTGTTTCTAGTGCTCGAGGAAATGTAAAGAAGTATAATCTAGAAAATTCAATATCAATAGAAGAAGGTGGAATTGGTGAAAATATAAATATTTCAGATGAAATTGACATCATTATTTGGAATTTACCATATTTAAATCCGATAGTTGAAGAAGCAAATAAACTAGAATATATTGAAGATGCAGCTTATTTAGATCTGGAAAATGGAGGATGGAATAAAAAATTAAGTGATACTTTGGAGATGTGTGAAATTTCTGATGAGTGTTTAGTAATGTTACTTTTTAGAACGTTTCCCGAAAGTAATAGCACACCTGAGTTATGGAAAGAAAAAGGATGGTCTGGAAGAAAAATTACTGAAGAAATAATAGGCGATGAAAAACTAGAAGTTCACGCATTTTGGAAACCAGGAGGAAATAGTATGCCAATAGTTATTGATGAGTGTGAGAGCACTATGGATGAATTGAAGAAAGTTGACAATAAATATTGGAACAGAATAATGGCAAAAAATCAGACTAAGGGCAGGGGAAGAAGAAATACCGATTGGCAATCCATTGATGGTGATATGGTGGCAACATGGAAAATACCAAAAACTATTCTCGAAGAAATCTCGCCTGGCATATTACAGATTACTGTTGGTGCTTCAGTTGCTAGTCTATTAAAAATTGGACTAAAATGGCCAAACGACCTATTGAGTAATGACTTCAGAAAAATGGGAGGAATATTGATTGAATCAGATAGTGAAGATGAGTCTTTGAGAGTAGGCGTAGGCATCAACAGAACAAAAAGAACTAATGAGGAATTATTCACATCTTCTGGATGGGATGAGACATTAGGTGAAATGGAAAATATCGAAATCTATAAGATGGTAGATGTTGCTCTTTCTTCAAATCTTGAAGAACATTATCTATTACCTGACATAAGCTCTCAAGAAATGGAAAGTCTATCATGGAAGGCACTTTCACAAATATTTTCAAGAGGAGTTACAATAAAATACAAAAAAAATAACTTTAGAATAATTGGGATTTCAGAAGGTGGAGGATTAGATATTTTGGGCAATCGTGAAACAATTAATATTACCGATTTGGAAAAAATAGATTGGAAATTTTTTATGCACTAAAATATTCTTTCTCTAATTCGATTGATTTTACCTGAACTAGTTAATGTTTCAAATGAATTATGTGAATTGATAAGATTGAGTGATTTTTCATAATCTTGTAGTTGTGTTTTAATAATGAAAAAGCACATTTGATCGATAAATCTGACATCATATAATCTCCACTCACATTGTTCAAGAATATCGGAAATAATGTCCATCAATTCTCCTCTTGATTCATATCTTTTATCCCCTCTAACTCCAATCCATCGGTGCTTGCCTCTTGCGACTTTAGAAACTCGTCCCATGCGTTCCGACAGGGGGTTTAACTTAACCAATGATGGTTCTTCGGCAGATTATGGAACAAATAGGGGGGAGGAGCGAGAATAGTTTTTTCATGACTATTTTGAACCCATCGACTTTATCGCATTTAATTATATTATTATTGAATACTTCAATAATATACACGTTAATGAAGTATGAACTCGGATATCTCGGAATGAATGGAAGCTCGATTTTTCTTTCATTATCAATCTCATATGTCATTATAGCGATAATTATCTCATCAAGATTTGGAGAAATGATATTCAATGTAAATGACGATGGAGAGGGTATATTTACCAAAAAATACTTTATTAAAGCATCTATATCTTTAGTCCCAGTAGTTATAATTACGATCTTGCAGTTAATAATTATAAATAGTTTGTTTGAAATAAAAAATATTAACTTTTTTATGAGTTCACTATTCATATTGCTTTCAATAGGGCAAGGTGTGTCCCTTGTGTTTGGTAGTCTGATGTTTATAGAAAAGAGAGATTCATTAAAACAAAGTAAGATTTCAAAACATAATATTCTCTTCAGAACTCTCGGTCTAATAATGATATTTATTCCTCTTGTTTGGTGGTTTGGTTATGGTGCAGAAAACGTAGCAGAATCAAATATAAAAGTCCATATTTTATGGTTTTTATTCTTTTTAATAATTGCCATAATAAGTTATTTTATGGATAATTACACTTCCGGTGTAAGAAAAAATTTAGGCGAAAAAGGACATTTAGGAGACTTATTTATGAGTGTGTTAATTTTTGCTTCTAGTTGGCACATATTAAGCGCATGGAGAAGAAATACCTGGTTAGTAGATTCTGTTGATGGATTAATGCTTGTTGAAGAAGGTTTGCTAATGATTATAACAATATTTTTCGCTGTAACCTCAATGATAAATAGAGGTAAGAAAAAGGGCATTGATATCTTTGGAGGTGGATCTGCCATATTTTGGGGCATTTCATTTGGATACATGTATGCAGGTAGCATAAGTTCACTTACTATACTTTCTGAACAATTAACCGAAAGTAGTCTATTACAGACAACTGCAATAGGACATATCATAACTGCATTAGTTATCTTGTTGATTTTACCATTTTCAATAAAGAAAATCAATCAAGAAGAAGAAGAGTGATTAAAGTCCGCTAAGGACTGCAACTAATCGAAGTTTACCGATCATTTCGTCGCTAGAACGAGCACCCAAAATAACTTGACAATCAGGATCTAAAACTGATAAGAAGCCATCGGAAACTAAATTTAAATGTGATAATGTCATATCTGGTCCACCTTCAACTTGTATTAAGCAGCCTTTTGCCCCTTCGACATCTATATCATAAAGAGGAGATTGTTGTGCAACTCTTACAACTTTTTCTGGCTCATCAGTTAGGCCAGTGCCAACGACCAAGGTAGCATTTCCTGGCTTACCGACTATTGACTTTAGATCCATCAAATCAAGATTTATTTTTCCTACCTTGGACAATGTAGTCACTAAACCTTCTACTAATTCTTCTATCCACTCTGATCCTGATTCCCAGTCTGATTTACGGTCTCTTGCCTGCCATGCAAGTCTTTCCATACTAAGTTTTATGCATACATCTGAAGCGTTATCTATTTCGGGTAGAACATCCTTAGCAATAGTAGAGCGAAAGGGTTGTTCAGCAAAGGGTAAACCAACAATAGTAATAACTACGCTATCTGAATTTTTAGCAATGGTGGCTAGTTCAGCAGAAATTCCAGAACCGGTCCCTCCCCCTAATCCTGACAATATTATAACCAATTCTGAATCATTAAATAATGACTGAAAATCACCAATTCCATCGTTTAAACGATGTTTGGCCATCCTCCTTAGAGTAGCAGAACCTTTGTCTTCATCGCCCAAAGATAGCTGGAGACAATGTGCAGCGTGTGCATCTGAAAATGATTCTTTATCGACATCAATTAGAAGTAAATCGGCAGAACCTTCGGGACATCTATAATGTGCTTTTGTAGCCCACTTACAACCTATCCCTCCAGCACCTAATATCAATATGGTACTTCGGTCCACACATTCCGATAGAGGATAGAGATTTATAGTATACTAATCATAATTGAGATATCTTTGATAACGACGTCTCTCATCTCTTGCCCAAGCATTATCGGGTTCTAATTTCAAAACTTTATCATAATAATTTATGGCACTCTCAAAGTCAGATAAATATCGGCCCTGCATATGACCCATTACATTCAAGACAGGAATACAATCAGGACTATCGTCAATTAGCTTCAATAATATTGATTCTGCTTCAGAAATTTCCATTAATTCCATGTGATCTTCGGCCAGCCCTAAATCTCTAATTTGTCCATCATTTAGTTCGTATATATTCCGCCAAGAAGGGCCAGCCATAACCCTCCCTTGCAGGTATAACATTTTAGGTTTCTGAGATATATACAATTGATAAAATATTAAGCGGTGTGAAAGCGCAATACTGGAACCTTAATAGCCTCCTTTAATGTGGAGGTAATTACTATAGAGGCCAAAGCATGCAAGGGTTGGATTTGTTCTCTAAGAGACTCATGGTTTTGAGCCTAATTTTGATGTTTATTGCTGGCACTAGTCAAGCATTACATTCTGGCGTTGGAGGAGATGTCAATAATGAAGGAGATGTTACAATTGCGGGATGTACTTGTCATGCTTCCGAGCCCGATAATTCGGTAACCATAGTTTTAGATGGAGTGCCTTATCATTATTCAACAAATACAAATTATGAGATGAAAATCCAATTAATTGGTGGCCCAGACATATTAAGTGGAGGGCAAACAGGAGGTTTTTCTATTAGAGTCAGTAGTGGTACTCTATCGGCAGCAGAAGGATATGAAAACTTAGTTCAAAATTGGGAAGGTGATGAAAGTACCCTGACTCACACTTCATCTGGGTCAGAAACCGAAGATAGGGCTTGGAATCTTATTTGGACTTCTCCAGAAGCTAGCGAAGAAGAACCAGTTACAATCTGGCTTGTTGGAAATTCGGTCAATGGCGACCAAATACCTTCAGCTTTAGATAGATGGAATAGATTAAGTGTCACTCTAGAAGAAGGTGAGGATAATGGGAAAACAAGAACAATTTTTTCTGGGAATGGAGATATAAATCCCCCTGCACCAATAAATGAGGAAGTTGATCTACACCACATGGGAGCTAAATTAAGAGCGCATTGGCTAGGTCTTCTCGGTTTTGGCGCAGTAATTTTAGTGATTGTATTTTGCGGATTTTTCTTGAGATACGGTTTTTCAAGGCATTATGAAGGCCGTAGTAATCTATTAAGACTAAGAATTAAACACCTCCGAAGAGGTGATCAATTATGAAAGACGATGTTGTAATGAAACTATTGCGAGACGTCAGTAGCGGAAAAATAACAGTTGAAGAGGCTAGAGATGCCTTGGAAGGTGTGGATTTATCGGAAGAGAATTATACAAAGGCGGTCGATCATGGTGTATTTAATATGCCAAAACCTGGCACTATTGTGAGAGCAAGTATCTCGCCATCAGGAGATTCGTGGTTGATAATTCTGGTAGGATTATGGGGGATACTTTGGACATTATTTTGGTCAGGTTCCTTATCATATGGACTTTACAATCGCTGGGATCAACAAATTCTTGCATTTAATTTAGGAATGACATTACTTACTTTAATAATAATGGGAATTGTGTATTTAAAATATGTAATGCCGGATGTTGTTGTTGTAAAGCACAGAAGAAACAAATATATAACTAAGAATGATACTGAAGCATGGAAAAAATATGAGGCATGACGATGGCTAGAAAGTTTAAATTACGTCCTATTCCTTCGCAATCTGATGTAGAGGATGAATCTATCAAAATGATAGATAGAAGAGAATTTATGAGGTTATCATTTAATACGGCAGCAGGACTAATCACTATGGCTAGTTTAGGTAGTGTAGGGTTTGCCGCATTATTGATGGGGCAACCAGAATCTGATGGAGGAGATACTGCCGTAAGATTTTGGGTTCCTTCGGGAGCAGAAGATACTTCATGGTACGGAGATAAGCACTTAGAACCGATGAATTATAGTTCTTTTCAAACAGCAGCAGCTGCCACAAATACAGGTATGATAGGTGCTCAAGGAGTATGGTCAGGACTTCCGGTTAACGTTGTTTATGTTCCTCATGAAGAAAATAAAGATTTACCTCCCCAGTCTGATAAACCTAGATTTCAATACTTAGATGGGTATGATCTTGGAGGAAAATACATCGGTTCTGGAAGAGAAGTGGAAGACGATGATACATACAGTTCATTATCCATTCATGACAATATGGTAATTATTTTCTCAAGATGCCCTCACTTATGCTGTATACCAGGATGGCAGTTAGTTACTAATAATTACACCGGAGATACATGGGCAGCAGGTGGAACTGATGAAGGCGGAGATAAGCTTTTTTGCATATGTCATTCTAGCAGATTCGATCCCACTGCTATTGAAAAAAATAGCATGGGTAAAGGTGTTCCATTTGAGTTTATTGGAATCAGAAAAACCGGAGGCCCTGCTCCAAATGGAATGCCTCTAATACCTTTTACAGTCAATGGTGATGTAGTAGAAGCATTGCCTGATTTCAAAGATTGGTATGCATATTGTGGATGAGGTATTAGGATGATTCAATTTTGGTTTTTGTGGCTATTTATAGCATTAGTTGTTGTTATAGTTGCATTTACATTGCGAAAGGAAAGAGATGATATGCCTAGAAAAGATATTCTAAGAGCTGTAGAATCTAATGCCAGTGAAATGGGATTTTCAGAAAAAATATTCTT
Source organism: Methanobacteriota archaeon (assembly GCA_002712575.1). Classification (GTDB taxonomy): domain Archaea; phylum Thermoplasmatota; class Poseidoniia; order Poseidoniales; family Thalassarchaeaceae; genus MGIIb-O3. The sequence goes on along the minus strand of PATZ01000029.1, from coordinate 12,811 downwards.
ATGGGCATTTTCATGGTTAGATACTAGATTTAGAATACAGGACTATTGGGGAATGAGTAGGGATGCATTCCACAGCGTCCATAGGCAGATGCCACTCACTCATGCTGAAAAATACAAATTAAGAATAATATGGTATTGGTATCCATTATATTGTTTAGGAGGAATCTCATTCTTAGCTTTCATAATATTAGTGATAACAGGAAGTATTCTCGGATTATATTATGTCCCTGGAGGAGAGGGTGATCCAACTCCTGCATATAGTAGTATGGAATTTATTATGACCACTTTACCGTTTGGATATATTATTCGTTCAATACATCATTGGACTACACATTTTATGGTTGCAGCAGTATTCTTACACATGTGTAGAGTATACTTTACAGGAGCATATCGTAATCCAAGAGAATTAAATTGGTTAATTGGAGTAGCCTTGATGTTTTTCGTGATCTTCTTTGGATACTCAGGATACTTGCTACCATGGGATAGTTTGGCGTTTGGTGCTGCGACGATTGGAATCAATATGGCAACTGCGACACCTTTAATCGGAGATTGGATGGCTAATGCATTGTTTGCAGGAACTACATTGTCAGGCCAAACTGTCACAAGAATGTACTTTTTACACGTTTTCATTTTGCCTGTATTGGTTACAACATTAATTCTTATTCATCTATTTATCGTTTGGGTACAAGGGATTGCTGAACCACATTAAGGAGATTTTGTAATGGGATTATTAGATAGGTTTGGAAGGATTGCTGATACTTATATCAGTGAAAGGGATGCACTTGTTGAAGCAGAACAAGAAAGGAGAAGGGTTTTTGTTGGTCATTCTTTTTGGCCAACAGAAGTATTGAGAGATACAATAATCTTTGCAAGTATGATTATGGTAATATGTTTTTACTCATGGATCGTACCTCCTCCATTACACAGTGCTGCAGATCCTTTTGCACAAGCCGGATTCGTGTTTCCTGATTGGTATGTTTTATTTTCTTATGGATATCTAAGATGGGGAGAATATTTGCCTCAATATACAATACCCGCAGGACCTATTGGGGATTTCTTCGGTCAACCATTCATTTACTGGAATGCTGCATGGTGGGGTGCTGCCATAACAGGTATTCCAGTGGCAATTCTGGCATTACCTCCTTTCATTATTGGAAAAAGAGAAAAGAGAGGAGTTGAAGATCCATGGTTTGCAAGTGCTGGTGCCGCATATTTGGCGCATGTATGGTTTATATCTGTTTTCTCAATTAATATATTTTTAGAATTGTATGCAAAAGATTTGACTAACTATTGCTTTATAGATTCACATCAAAACTTTCTCTGTGGCCGACAGGCTCCATGGACGGCAACAATTTTTAATGCAATACCTTGGATTTTAACGGCAATTTTCTTATTTGTAGTACTTTATTTTGTAATAAGAAAATTTTTGCTAAATACTATGGGAGCCCGTGTCAATCCAAAGATAGGTAAACAAATTACAATTGGGACTTTGATAATAACGGTTCTTATTTCTACCGCGACATGGCCTATTTATGAAGGAGGTTTTTGGAATTATGGTGGGCTTGGTGCAATGGATAGTATATCTCAATTAGATGAGATGAAAGAACAGCCGGAAGACACCTTAGTTCATTATGGAAAAGGAAATGTATGGGAAGCATGGGAAGATGATTGTTTGCCTTATTCTGAAACCGCTGGGCTATCTGTATGGGAGGCAATTGAAGTAGAAGATTATGAAGATTGGTGTGTAATTACGGCTTCTAATTGGGTCAATTGGGGAATTTATCAACCAACTAAATATAAAATAATTGATTTTGCAGGAGTTAATGGGCATGCTGATCCTGAAACAAATAGGAATACTGCTGTGTCCGAATTCACATATAATGGCGATACTAATAATCTCGAGCGAACAGTTTCAGAATCTAAAACATTCACTATAGAAGACTTGGGAGTAGATAGAATTCCAACAGACATAGGATGTAACTTTAGAACATCTACTTACGGCGTTGGGACGCATAGTCAAAGTATGAGTTTAGAAAACTCCTTAGGAGAGAACATATGGAATATGGAAGGTAATTCTTGTACTACTGAAACAATTTATTTAGATTCTGGAGAATCGTATATTTTGCATTACAGTACAACATCATCAGGGATCAATGAAACTATTTCTATGATTACAGACTATAATGCAATAGCATATCAACCGTTGATATTGGCTGAAGATGGTACAGCATTAATTAGAGAAGACAGCACTCTAACTATTCAAGAAATAGAAGAGATGGCGGTTAAAAATCCTACTTATCATAAAAATCCTAAAAGTCTGGATGCTAAATTGATTTATTCACTATTTATTCCCTGCCTAGGAGTGGGAGCAATGGTCTTTATGTTAATGCGCAGCATGGCAAGAGGATATGAATGGGAAATGAATAAGTGTTATGGTTGTGACTTATGTGATGATGCATGTCCTGTAAGGTTGTTTAACGCAGGAGATAAATTGAATATAATCTACAATACATGGAATAATGAAGACGATGGAGTTCCACTGTATTCATGTTTGACATGTAGTGCATGTACTAATGCTTGCCCTCAATTAGTTGATTATGATTCATATGTCGACATTAGAAGGAATTTGATAGTAGGAGGACCTCCAGCTGCTGAAATACCACATACCGTTTTACAAGCAGTATTAGCTGCTGAAGCAGACGAAGAGGAAGCATTTATCTCGACAGAAGATTATCCGATTGATTCAAATGTTGGATATTATCCTGGTTGTGTAGATTACATAGATCAGGAAATGATTTTTAGCCATGTTAATGAAGGAACAATGAATCTTGGGGAAACTACAACTGCTGCTTTTACTCTATTTGAAGAACTAGGTCAAGAAGTGACATACTTGGGAAGAGATTTTCTGAAATGTTGTGGTCATGACCAGAAGTGGCAGGGATTGACAGAAGTTTTTGAAAAATTAAAACAGTACAACCAAAAGAAAATTGGCGAAAGTGGAATAGACACTTTAGTAACTTCATGTGCAGAATGTTTCAGAACATTTGCTTTAGACTATGAACTAGATGATATGAAGGTCATGCACACTACTGAATATCTGACCGAGAAGGGTTTTGACATGGAATTACAAACCGAAGAAGATGTTACAGTAACATATCATGATCCATGTAGAATAGGTAGACAGATGAATATCTATGATGAGCCTAGAGACTTAGTACAATCCGTAGAAGGAGTCAGTCTTGTTGAAATGGAGCATAATAAAGAAGATGGATTGTGTTGTGGAGTATCAAGTATGATGTCATGTAATGAAAACAGCAGAGGTTTGAGATTACAACGATTTGATGAAGTAAAAGCCACTGGAGCAGATATTATGTTGACAACGTGCCCTAAGTGCGTTAGTCATTTCGAATGTTTGAANTTCGAAGGAGANCCTAGNCATGATTTCGAAATATTNGATGTNGTTAGTTTCTTAGCAAGACAAGTTAATGCCAAAAAAAATAATTAAGAAAAGGCCANATAAGCAGAAAAAAAGGATAAAAGAGCATTAAATAAAATTCCCAATAATGTCATCTTAGCAACTTGTTTTTTTTGATAACCTAATGCTGTTAGCCACAAAAAGAACCCAATCAAACCTCCGCAAGGAAGGGAAATCCAAGCAACTTCTAAATTTAGAAAATATACCATCAATGCCCATATGGATATACCCTGTAATAGCCCAATCAAGGAAAGAGGATCTTTCCACCAAGGTACAATGTATTTTTCCATACCTATCCGACTGTAACAGGAGCAATGAAACTGACGATTATAAACAGTAGCCTTGTCAACAGAAGTAAAGAGGAACGTGAAGTGACTGAAAAAAGCGAACTTGCTGCCAGAAGAAATGCTGAGCAGAAAAGGATAAGGATGATGTTGAATGCAATGCGTTCCGAAGAAAGGGCAAAAATAAAAGGAGGTTTGGATACAGTAGCATGGGTAAAAGAAGAATTATGCATTGGATGCGATCAATGTACAATTGTTTGCGATGATGATGCTATTGAAGTCTACAAAACTCCAATGAAAAGTCCAATGATGGATGTTGATAACAATAAAAAAGCCAGAGTTTTAAGAGATCCTTGTACAGGATGTAAGATATGTGTACTGGCATGCCCAACAGATGCTATAATTATGATAGATAGGTGATATAATATGGAAAAAAGTAATCCACTAAGATTTGGAGCAGAGTTTGGACCTAAAGGAGTAGAAAATCCCAGTGGAGTATCCTTATCAACTTTCAAGACATTGGTATGGGTTTCTAATGTAGGAGGTTTGATATTATTTGCAATCGGGTTAGAAATAATGGTAGTACAACAATCATTTGGAATAGGTTTGGCATTATTAATAGCAGGAGTTATAATAGCATTATTTCCATCGAACTATGAAATAAGAGGTATGGAAGGAGATAATGACTTGAAAAATTATGAAGAAGAATGATTTTATGTCAGAAATTTTCAATTATGGCATTAGGAAAATAGATACTCCACTAGGAATTATATATGCGATTTCTTCTGAAAAGGGAATTATCAAGATAACTTCAAAGAAGCAAATTGAGAATGACTCAATAGGAAAATTACATCTTGATAAAACTGAAAAATGGTTTGATTCATATTTTAACGGTGAAGAAATTAAAAGGCCTTCTCTAGATTATNAAGAAATGACAGTATTCAGAAAAAAGGTTCTAAATAAATTGACAAAGGAAGTTACATTTGGAAAAATAATTTCTTATGGTGAATTAGCAATTTTACTGAAAAATGAAAGAGCTACAAGAGCCATAGGAACAGCGTTAGCAAAGAATCCATTGTCAATTATTGTTCCCTGTCATAGAGTTGTAAATAGTAACAAGAAGATAGGAAACTACAGCGGTATAAAGAAAAATATAGGTAAAAAATTCCTTTTAACACATGAAGGTTTTAATATCTCTGAAAATATGACACTAATTGACATCCCATGAGTCAACATCTTCCAATAAATCCATCAAGTTAGTTTTGTTGAAGTTGGTGCCTCTATCTGTCATGTGTAGTGAATGAAATAATCTTATTCCTATAGCCATATCAGGTTGTTTTCGTAGGATATCTGATAAAATCCCATATTCTTTACTCCATTCTATGGCATGAGGAGTTAACTCATCCATGAATGATGACAATAAACTAGGAGTAGTAGCAGTTCCAGCAGGCATCTTAGGTCTATCTGTAACTATTTTGGGTAATTTAGTTAATTTGGCTGCTTTACGTAGAGCCATTTTTTCTTCTTTATCAGAAACTTTCCAGTTTAATGGCACTTTGTATGACTCTTCGCGATGTTTATAATCCAGAAATGGGACTCTGGCCTCTAAACCGAAAGCCATGCTATGACGATCGGCTAATCTTAATTGAAAGTTTGATAATTGCCCCCTATCAATTTCGAATTGAAGAGAAGATAGTAAATTTGAAAAATTATTCTCATAGAAGATTTTTTTATCCCGCCATGGACATCCTAGTCCCGTGGGCATGTCCAAATCTAGCGAATTATTAGCATCATCTAGCCTTGATTTGATTAACTCATAGTGCGAATTTAAGTCCTTATATCTTTGATATCCTGCATGCAATTCATCGGCGCCTTGCCCACATAATCCAACAGAAACATGCTTTGACATTTCTTGAAATAATGGCTGCCAAAAAAGAACTGAAATATCCAAATCTTCCCCATGCCAAGAAAAATTTGGTAATTTTTTATAGAATACATCATTTTCTATAATCTTAGAATTAAATTTTAAATCAAGATGATTTGCAACAGATTCTGAAAAAACATAATCAGGATTTTCTTCACTACCTGCAACAGTCCAGCATTCAGGGACATTGTTATTTGTGGCGATCGCAGAATCGAGAGATAAAGCAGCAACCATACTCGAGTCTAATCCTCCAGAAAGCACAACACCTATTGGGACATCGGACATGAACCGATTCTGAACACCATATCGTAGACTACTAAGTAGTTTTTTAGAACCCGAAATAGGATCCCAATTTTTATCTGGGGTAATTTTTTCTGAAGAAAATTTACTAATCCCAGTCAATACTGCTTTACCATCTGAATCTAACGACCATGTTTCAATTGTGCCGGGTTCTACTTGAGTAACTCCTTCAAATAGGGTCGTATTATCGATTGGATATTCATAAGCAAGACGTGCATAAATAGCATTTATATCAGGTCTTCGAGAAAAATCAGGGTGTCGATAAAATGCCTTTATTTCGGAAGCAAAAAGTAATGTCCCATCATTCAAAATAGTTCTAAAAAGTGGCTTTATACCCATTGCGTCACGACTTAAAATTAATTCTTGTTTTCTAGAATCCCATAATGCGAATCCCCACATCCCATCAAGTTCTTCTATCCACGAATTATGAGATGTTGCAGGATTATTTATTTCCAAATAATTATCCGTTACGCGTATATAGCCGTTAAATTTACTTTCAACTGGCTTAAAAAACTCNGATTTAACCTGTGATGAATTCTTGTTTAAGGCTAATATCACCTCTCCATCGCCANTTGTTCTCCATGGATAATTACGTATCTCTGACTTTATTGATTTATAATTATATATCTGGCCATTTTGAATAAGAACTGAACCATGATCGGAACCTAAAGGTTGCTTTGAATTTTGTAAATCTACAATTGAAAGTCTTGCATGCCCAAGTGTAATCGACCCATTGGAGGTAATGTCAGAGAATATTTCCATTCCGTTGGGTCCACGATGTGATAGTGCCGAAAGCATGGATCTTGCAACCGAAGTATCTGAATTGCCTAACAATCCAATAATGCCACACATAATAATTCCAATGTTCAAAAATAAATAAACATATGCTTATGAAAATGTAACTGATGAATAAAAAGATTAGAAAAATCTTATGAAAATAACCATGGAAACGAATGCAGCTAGTCCCCATATTAGCAAATATACATTTTGTGATAACTCAGATTCACTATCTTCAGGCNCCATAGTCAACATTCCAACGGAAGTTAATTGCAATGTAAAGATGACGGGTAAATATCTACACAAAGGGCAATAATATCATTAATGCGGCCAGAGGGAATAAGATCATTGTGGCATTATCGTCAATAAATTTCACTTGAGGGATTTCTCCAAGTACAGTCAAGGGTGCCAAAATAATAGATATTATAAGAGGCGTCTCTATCCATAAACTGCACCCCAGCCAAATAGAATATGAGCAAAATAATCCGACTATTATAGCCATCTTTATGTCTTTTTTCTGCCTTTTAATCTCCCCCATTAAAGGATCTACAAATGTAAGGCCAAATATAATAGGGATTCCATACATACCAGATTTTAAACCATCATAATTTTGCTCTGGAACAATCAAAAATACTAGGGAAACAGAAAGAGCCCCCCATGCTAACGCCGAAATTTGATTTGATTCGTATTCTCTTTGGCCAATAATCACCAATCCTGATTTTAGTCTGATTGCCTCTATCAGTAAAATAGTGATACAAACCAAACTAACAAACTGCTGTGGCTTGAGATTAAAATAAGAAGCTATTTCGACTCCGCTTTGATAATAAAGGATAGGAATAATAAACATAGAAATATGAGTTATTCGACGAAAGGCATGACCGCTAAATCCTCCTATGGAATGAGAAACGTGATCTACAGTTAAGCTATTGGCTGATTTTTCATCCATTCTAGTTCCTCGTTAGTTCCTTGTCAACGATATCCACTGCTTCATAGAGTGTTATACTTCCGGTAGATAAGTCGGCAAGAAGTTCATTTAATCCGTCATAATTCAAAAGACGANNATCCCATAAAGATAGGAGTCTTTCTTTCTGTCTGAGAATTTCTCTTTCTGATGATTTTGTGCATTCGTCAATTGTAGAAAGTAAATCATCGATACCATCTCCATTTAATGCCGAAACCAGGTGCGTAATAGTAGAGTTGTTTTTATCAAGAGATAATGAAGAATTTAATGAGTTGTATGCTAACTTTGAATTAGGTATATCTGATTTGTTAACAGTAACTATATCGGCTAATTCTAAAATACCTGCCTTTTCGGCTTGAATTATGTCTCCTCTATCTGGCCCTTCAACCAATAGTATACGGTCTGCAAAGGCAACTATTCTAGTCTGAGATTGTCCTGAACCTACAGTTTCAATGATTATTTTTGACCACCCAGAAGCTGATAAAACATTTATCATATGACCTATAAACAATGATAATCCTCCAGGGTGATTACGAGATGCTATAGATCTTATAAAAATTGATTCGGATTTTTCAGATCCCTGCATTCTGATTCTATCTGCTAAAAGTGCCCCTCCTGATTTTGGAGAAGATGGATCAACTGCTAAAACCGCTATTTTTTCTCCTTTCTTAATCCATCTAGATATTAAAGCACCTATTAAAGTCGATTTTCCAGCACCTGGAGGCCCGGTAACTCCAAGCGTCCAAGGTTTTTGTACAGAGATATTAGGTTCAAATCCTGATTCTATTTTTGTAAGAATTTTTCCTAGGCTTCTCCTATCTCCATTTAAAGCCGAATTCAACAATTTGGATTCCATGCTCAATCCCAATGCCACCCAATTTCTTCTCCAACTCCTGTTGGTTCGCCTCGTTCTTTTCTTTGAGAAATATCAATTAAGAAATTTATTATTTTTTCAGAGTGAGTACCTGGTCCAAATATAGCNCTAACTCCTGANTTATATAATGTTAGATGATCTTTTTCAGGAATAATACCACCTGCAAAAACAACAACATCAGATAAACCAGAAATTCTCATTTCCTCGCAAATTTTTGGTATTAATACTTCATGCGCCCCCGAAAGAGAAGAAAGACCTAATGCGTCAGCATCTTCGTCAATCAATATATTGATAATTTCTTCAGGAGTTTTTCTTATNCCTGTATATATTACTTCATGACCNCCATCNCTAAGAACTCTAGTAATTACNTTTGCACCCCTATCATGNCCATCTAGNCCGGGTTTGGCTATGACTATACGCATATCTATCNGTGNTGGCGAGGTCGTATCCTATTTTCAAACAACCGCAAGANGATATATTTTGACAAACTTAGTCGGAATGCTCAAGGGCGTCCTTACTCAATCGACGTTCAGACATGTCCGGGGCAGATGAGCGAACTGAAGAACTTCGGCGAAGAAANGCNCNNTCAGAANCAGGAGGAGGTCATGAAAGAATTNCAGCACAGCATGCTAAAGGTAAGATGACTGCAAGAGAAAGAATTCTACATTTGTTGGATTATGAAAGTTTTATGGAAATAGACTCACTGGTTGAGCATAGATGCCAAGACTTCAATATGGAAAGAAATATTATTCCAGGAGATGGAGTAATTTGCGGACATGGGACAATTAATGGAAAATTAGTCTACTGCTTTGCTCAAGATTTTACAGTTTATGGAGGATCTCTAGGTGAAATGCATGGACTAAAAATATGTAAAATATTAGATATGGCGATAAAAACTGGAGCCCCGGTAATTGGTTTAAATGATAGTGGAGGAGCAAGAATACAAGAAGGAGTTGCCAGTTTAGGATCTTACGCAGAAATATTTTTTAGAAATGTTCGTGCAAGTGGAGTGATACCTCAAATCTCAGTCATAATGGGTCCATGTGCCGGAGGGGCAGTTTATTCCCCTGCAATAACTGACTTTGTAATTATGGTAGATAAAACATCCCATATGTTCATCACAGGACCTGAAGTGATAAAAACTGTAACAAATGAAGAAGTGACCTTCGAAGACTTGGGAGGAGCCAGTACTCATGCATCTAGNTCTGGAGTTACACATTTCACTGCAGTAAATGATAAAGAAGCCTTAGAACTAGTACAAGAATTGATAGGTTATTTACCAAGTAATAACTTAGAAAAGGCACCTACTTTGAATAGTCAAGATCCTCATGATAGATTATGTGATATTTTAGACTCAATAATACCTAATGATTCCAGCTTACCTTATGATATTAATGAAGTAATTGAAGAAGTATTGGATGATGGGGCTTTTTTAGAAGTTCAGTCTGATTTTGCGCCCAATATAGTAATTGGTTATGGNAGACTAGGCGGACATACCGTAGGAGTGATTGGTAATCAGCCTAAATTTCTTGCTGGTTGTTTAGATATTGATGCTTCAACTAAAGCAGCTAGATTTGTCAGATTCTGTGACTCATTCAATATACCATTAATTACATTTGTAGATGTTCCAGGTTTTTTACCAGGTGCAAGTCAGGAATGGGGCGGGATAATACGTCATGGTGCTAAATTACTTTATTCGTATGCAGAAGCAACAGTGCCAAAACTAACTGTAATAACTAGAAAGGCATATGGCGGAGCATACGATGTAATGTCTTCAAAACATATTAGAGGCGATTATAATATTGCTTGGCCAACTGCCCAACTTGCAGTCATGGGAGCTAGTGGAGCAGTACAAATAATCCATCGTAAAAGAATATCTACTGCAGGAAATCCTGAACAAGAAAGAGAAAGATTAATTGAAGACTACAATGAAACCTTTGCTAATCCTTATCGCGCTGCATCACTAGGATATTTAGATGATGTTATTCAGCCAAGAGATACACGAATGATGTTGATTAGAGCATTAGGTGCTTTATTGGAGAAGGAAGAAGTTAGGCCTTCTAAAAAACATGGGAACATACCATTATGAGGGTAATTAAATGAAGGATGATTCAGAAGATAAACTGTTAGCTGCAGCCATATCCGCAGTATTACTCTTTGAGCCTGAAGGGTCAATAATTAAAATTTCTTCAGGAAGAAATAAAGGTAGTTTGTGGTTTCAAGAACATACTAGGATAATTGTTGGTGAGACCAGTTTATCGAATGAAAGAAGTAAAAGAAGTGTATTAAGGTGAGGTAATATGACTGAGAAGAGAAAAGTCATTGTAGATGATGAAGAATTCGAAGTAGAATTAGAAAAGAAAGGTACTTCTTGGCAAGTGAGAATAAAAGACAAAGAATTTTTAATTAAGGTAGAAGAAGAAAGAAATAGAATTTCTAAAGAAAGTAAAAGGAAGAAAAAAGCCAGAATCGGAAATGGAACGGTATCCTCAAGTATACCTGGGAAAATTATCTCAGTGAACGTCGGGATTGGCGATAAAGTAAAACAAGGAGAGGTATTAGCAATTTTGGAAGCAATGAAAATGCAAAATGAAATAGTTGCACCGATAAAAGGCATAATTAAACAAATTAATTGTGCCAGCGGAGATAGCATTGTTGCAAATACACCTTTAATAATTATAGAAGGAAAAAAATAGGTGAGAATATAATGAAAGAATGTAGTTTCCCTAAATGTTCAGAAAAAGGAATTAAGAAAAGTAGGTTATCTATCGATGGTTTTTTAGTTTCTAGCGGTAAAAAGGCTTATTCATTTAGAGAAGCTTACCAGCAATTTCATTATTGTAAAAAACATCATGATGAATTAATGCAAGAAGTCTGGAATCGCGTTAGAACTACAGATGAGAAAGATGATGACCATGTGGCGCCAACTTCAGTGTGATTAAATTAATCCTAAAGCATCTTCTATCCTGTTCAATTCAGGACCTGTCGAACCAGAACCTACTAATGCATTTGAATCGCTAGAAGTACATCCAGCACCAACGAATGGTGACCCAAAAGTAACAGTACCTACCATTAATGGTACACTAAGTGTAGATTCAATTATCTCAACTTCTTTAGGCGTAATATCCGGATGTGATAAAACTCCCTTATTATTTGCAACTAATAGACTCCCAATCGATTCTTGATGAGCAACTGTAGTTCTCATTGATTTTACTCCTAATACATCCTCAATCATTTCTAAACCAGAATCTGGTACTATAGGACTAACTATAGCGCCGAAATCATTACATTCAATTAAATTTCCTGCTGCATTTACTCCGCTTTGCATGACGACCACATCTCCAAAACTAGTTAATTCGTCTAATTCTGATTCAAATGCTATATCTGCTACTGCTAGGCCTTTTTTATTACCTCTTAAAAGGCTACCAAGTAATGCAGATCCTCCAACTAGAAAAGGGTGCATTTCCATTTCAAAAGCTGTCTCAAGAAGTGTTATTGATTGAGAATCTAAAGAACGGGGATAAAAAAGAACATCCCCAATTACAGAAAGATGAACTCCTACTTGAGAATGACCGAATAAATCTCCCGTAGATATGGTAATTTTATCATCTCCCTTATTTTAGTTATTTATGGCTATCGCATAGATAGATGTAATGTTTGCGGGGAGATAAAAAAAGGCACAACGACGAACTTTTCCGTGGGCTTTCGCACCACAGTACAGGAAACGACGCAGGAGGGCTTGACTTCCGGGTTCGATATGGGACCGGGTATTACCCCTCCGCTATGGCCGTGCTCAACTTTTTCTCGAATTTTATAGAATTGATATGCTCTGTTGGACAGAGGCCCACATAGGCCTGGATTAGTGTAGAAATTGGATGCTCGGGGAGTTAGTGCAGCTGGGCTGAATACCTCGGAAAACCTCGGTACGTACACCCGCTGTCTATCAAACTCGTCTTCTACGAGTCCCCTGAGGTGTCTCGTCTTTCGGATGACTTCGAGCTTAGATGCTTTCAGCTCTTATCCACTGGAGCGTGGCTACCCAGCATTGCCCTGCCGGACAACTGGTAAACTAGTGGCTCCGAGTCCTCGTTCCTCTCGTACTAAAGGACCCTTCCGATCAGGCATCTGATACGCCTCAACCACAAAGCAACAAACCTGTCTCACGACGGTCTAAACCCATCTCACGATCCCCTTTAATGGGCGAACAACCCCACCC
>PATZ01000028.1 GCA_002712575.1 Methanobacteriota archaeon | reverse complement strand
ACCTCCTGCAAATCGCCGCCGTTGGCTTGAGCCTTTGAGAACAATGATTGGGTATCCACGCGTAAAGGCAGGCGAGGCGAGGGGCCGGCCAGAAACTCGACTGCCTCGCGCAGGGTTTTCACCGGGATCACTTCTAGCCCTTCCACCACGGCGGCTTCCGGTGCGTTATCAACGGGTACGAGCAATCCTCGTCGCCCTTCGGCGCGAGCTGTCAGCGCAATGGGCAGCACGCCTTTTACCCGGCGTATTTGACCGGTCAACGCAAGTTCTCCTGCCAGCGCATACAGCTCCGCGCGTTCGGTCGAAGCCTGCTCACTGGCTGTCAACCACGCCAGCGCGATGGCCAAATCAAAGCTTGGCCCTTCCTTGCGTAGATCGGCCGGAGCAAGATTGATGGTAGTTTTGCCTGGCGGCAAATGATAGCCCGAGCTGGTGAGCGCCGTGGAAACGCGGTCCACCGATTCGCGCACTGCGGCATCTGGCAGGCCGACCACGATAATGCGCTCTTCGCCGGGGCCCACATGCACTTCCACCTCCACTGGTGACGCCTCCACACCACGCAACGCTGCCGCATGAACCTTGGAAAGCATTAATTACATTAGCATATAATTAAGATAACGCTATAGAAGAAGAGAGAAATTGGAAATGGCGGAGGGGGCGGGATTCGAACCCGCGGTAGGGGTTAACCTACGCACGCTTTCCAAGCGTGTGCCTTCGACCACTCAGCCACCCCTCCGGAAGGGTGCAGTGTGGACAAGAGCGAGAGTGGACGCAAGGATTTCTGGTGAGTTGAGCCTTGTGCTATCCACTCTTGGCACGGTTCAATAGCGACGGATGGCCACGCCCGAAACCTACAAGTGTTCCTGCCAAATTTGTGGGGAGCACATAGAATATCCCCCCAGTTATGAGGGGCAGCAGGTGGCTTGCCCGCATTGTGGCCAAGGGACGTTGCTTCTGCAGCCGCAAATTCAAGTGCAGCCCTCTGTGGCTCCACCGGCATCCACTGTGCCAGCGGCTCCTCCNATGGGGGGAATGCCGCCGCCCTCTGCCGCCGCAGCTCCGATGGCCAGTGCTGCGGCACAACCCGTGGAAGACGAAGGACCGGATCCCTATATCTGCGAAAACTGCGGGGCAGACATGNTNCCNGAAGANANNGTGTGTGNNGAGTGTGGGCACCGCCGGNCGACGGTTAAAAAATGGACNGGCACAGCCGTATTCCGTTTGGTGGCCGGCTTGACGTTGCTTTTTGAACTCGTCGTGTTCGGATTGCAATGGACGACCGANGGCGAACCNTTTGGCCTGCGTCAGCGCACNCGNCATGCCGTACTNGTCAAGATNGGCCTACGTGAAGANGTGGANCCGGCCGAAGCNGCGAAGGCCGCGGGCACCAATGCCCCGGCCATCTTGGCTGCCGTGCCGAAAGATCCGGACCTGATTCTCGANGAGCATTCCATTAAGCCGGATAAGGATAACGGCGCCTTGTACATCCATGGCGTGGTGAAAAATGTTTCCAAGTTCCGTTATCTGGCTGTGCGGGTAAATTTTAAACTGAAGGACAGTGCTGGCGGTGTCATTCCCGAAGCCACCGCCACTTCTTACTCGCAATCCATCGAGCCCGGCAAAGAGTGGAGTTTCAAAGCCCTCGTCCTCGACCCCGACGCCGTCGCCTACGAACCGGTCATGCCGATTGAAGGGTATCGGTAATACCGGACTCATTGACCCAATAAACTCGATGAATTAGGCTGCTAAATTGTTCATGGATTTCCCTGCGAAAAAACTGATTGTGCCGTTGGCCGTCTTGGTCGGGTGCATCATTTTAATTGCACAATTAGTTTCCCGTTTCGGAGAGCGACTAGAAAATGGAGATGATCAGCGGACGGATGGTCATCAACAGATGCTGTCGCAGTTGGCATCGATTGCTAACAATGCACAGAATCCATTTTTTGGGGATGCAGCTCTCAATCAACTTAAGACGCAATTGCTGAGAACGCCGCCTCGGAGTGTTCCCGAATTGATGGTTCGGTTTCAACTGGGGGAGCATGAGCTGCGCCGCGGAGCCACCGACGCTGCGATTGAACAGCTTACCAAATGTTACCAGTTACTGCCGTTGGTGGAAGGAGCCATCAACCCTGAATCCCGTGTTGAGGCTCGCACGACGACGACATTTTTGTTGGCAGTAGCGTACTTGCGTCTTGGAGAGAATGAGAATTGTGTTAACTGCCATCGAAGTGAGAGTTGTATTTTCCCTTTAAAGGACGGGGGCATTCACGAAAAACGTGAAGGGTCGCAAAAGGCAATCCCGTATTTGGAGGAGGTGTTGGCGCTTAATCCGAGCGATGCGGCGGCGCGCTGGTTGTTGAATCTGGCGCACATGACATTGGGCACGTATCCGGAACAAGTGCCCGATAATTATCTGATAGAATCTACGGTGTTCGATTCAGATGAAAAATTCCCGCGCTTTACTGACGTAGCGACCGAGGCGGGATTAAACACGCGAAGTTTGTGCGGCGGCGCGATTATAGATGATTTTAACGGGGATGGACTGTTGGACGTAGTTACTTCCGATTGGGATGTGAAGGGACAACTCAAATTTTTTGAGGGAACCCGCCACGGGAAGTTCGGTGAACAAACCGAAGCCGCAGGACTCACCGGGCTGTATGGGGGATTGAACATCAATCAAACCGATTACAACAATGATGGTCATTTGGATATTTATGTGATGAGAGGGGCTTGGTTGGCGGACCAGGGCCAGCACCCGAATTCNCTCATCCGAAACAATGGAGATGGAACATTTACCGATGTGACCCTCGAGGCAGGATTAGCAAAGAAGAATTATCCGACTCAGGCATCGGCTTGGGCTGACTTCAACCAGGATGGCCACCTCGATTTATACGTAGGCAACGAGATTGTGGGGAATAATCCGGCGCCCTCGCAGCTGTTCAAGAATAATGGAGATGGCACGTTTACTGACGTGGCCGCCGAAGCGGGGGTCCTTAATAATCGATACACAAAAGCCGTCGTCTGGGGAGATTATGATGATGACTTGGATCCGGATTTATATGTCTCGTGCTATGGACACCCCAATCGGCTTTACCGGAATAACGGAGATGGAACCTTTACGGATGTTGCCCCCGCCTTAGGAGTGGACCGGCCTATCTGGAGTTTTCCAGCGTGGTTTTGGGATTTTAATAACGATGGGGCTATCGATATTTTTGTAGGGAGTTACGAGATCGTCGATGGAACAGGGGCGGTAGCCCGAAGCTATCTGGGGCTTCCGTTCAAAGGCGAGACACTCCGTCTGTATCAGGGAGATGGAAAGGGTGGCTTTCAAGAAGTGTCGCGCCAGCAGAAATTGACACAACTTTCATTGCCCATGGGGGCGAATTTTGGAGACTTGGATAATGATGGGTATTCGGATTTTTATTTGGGCACGGGGTATCCGAATTACGAAGCCCTTATGCCCAATCTCATGTATCGCAATCAGGCAGGACAGGGATTTGCTGATGTCACCACCGCCGGTGGATTTGGGCACCTGCAAAAGGGGCACGGAGTGGTCTTCGCTGATTTGGACAACGATGGAGATCAGGATGTATTTGAACAAATGGGAGGCGCGTTTCCGGGCGACAGTTTCGGAGATGTATTGTTTGAGAATCCGGGCTTCGAAAATCACTGGCTCAAAGTGAAATTGATAGGCCACAAAACAAACAAGGCGGCTATAGGTGCAAGGATTCGGGTCACCATCACAGAGAATGAGGCAAAACGGGATATCTTCCTTTACGTCAATAGCGGCGGCAGTTTTGGGGCCAGTCCTCTACGCAAGGAATTAGGCCTTGGCAAAGCAACCGTCATCGATCAACTGGAAATTCGCTGGCCAACCAGTGGGCAAGTTCAGACGTTTCAAAACGTGCCGGTCAATGTTTGTCTGGAAATCCAGGAAAACATGCAAGAGTACAGGAAAGTGTCTCTGCCCATTATATCGTACCCAGGAAAATAAAATGGTGGAGCCATGGAGAATCGAACTCCAGACCTCGTCATTGCGAACGACGCGCTCTACCAACTGAGCTATGACCCCACAAGGAGGGTTCTTCCTACAATCCCTGTNNCTNNCGCGCAAGNGCAAAGGCTATTTNTTGAGGCGGAACACNCGGCCGCCTTNNTTGGTGGCGATNGGCTCGAAATATTCGGGGTCTCCCTGGCCNCGGCCGAGTAGTTGAATGAGCTGGGTGCGATAAGCNGGTTCGTCNACCACCATGGCAAAAGGNGGTGTGTGCGATAGNATAAGGCGCAGGCCGGAGTTATTNCCGTTGGTGCTNTCGAAAAAAGTCTGTTGCGTGTCGGANCGTTCGGCACTTTTCATAAGGTACGTTGGGCACACCCATTCCACNCGGTCCANCTGNGTTTCGGCTGCTTGCCCGTTGAGCAATTCCANANGGACCTTTTCATCGTTGAGATTGATTTTTGTACCNTGCACNAGNGGGCCGTTTTTGATTTGCAAGGANACCGCATCATGACTCCANCCNAGGGATTGCAGTGATTTACCACTGCGGCGCAANGTGAGNAGTTGCNGGAGTGTGACGCGCTTTTCCACGTCGCATAGTACCCCNTGCCCCGGCTCGGCGAGCATTCGGAAGCCAGGCGCATACGGGCAATGCTCAAGCCAGACGAGCTCATGGTTCGGGCCATCATATCGCATGGTTTGGAAGTAAAACCAGTTATCCGGCTGCGATTCCTGGCCGGTCATCAGATCGCGTTCACCAAACATGTGTAGTACATGATAAAACCGAAGTAAGTCTGTAGGTAGATACAGGTATACTCCGCGCGTGGGAAGTACGGGTAGGCTTTTCTCCAGTTCCGCTAAGGCTTCTTCCGGCGTGCCAGTGCGATTCTTGAAAAAATGCTGCACCGCCAACCCGCTTGAACCATCTGGGCCGCCATGGTGGAAGTATTCCGCGGAAGTCCGACCCAAATGCGCCGCCAGACGAGGGGAGTCAGTCATCATCATTTTGGCAAACACGAATGTGTCATGCGATTGGTTAAACGGTGTGGTCAGCACATTGCGCTCGGCGTGAAACCACGTTGCTGAGCCCCAGTCCCACCAGGTGTGAACGTAATCGCCGGGAATGGATTCTTGTTTGATCCGATCGAGTAGTTTCACTTTGGCCGTGTCCAGTACGGGCATGAGTCCGGTGGATTGGGCGCTGTTTAACTTAAGGTTGGGCAGCAACACGGGCACAGTAAGAGCGAGAATCAAAGCCCGTGATACCCAATGACCAATCAACCAGTTTCGCGACCAAGTAGTGCCGATTTGGAATGGTGTAGATTTTTCTAGTTCTGGTTGATGACTTACTCGCCAACGCCGGCAGATTTCTATCAACCCCAAGGGCAGCAATGCCACTGCGATGGCCGCGGTTGGCACGGCGTGCACGGTGAACCGATACCCGCCCCAGTAAGCAAAGGCTCCAATTCCCAGCAACGGCAATGCCACGATGAATTCTGGGAACACTAGCACCAGCAGAATATATCCCGCTATGGCGATGAGGCAGGCGGCCTTAGAGCCACTGATGCGTTGCATCACCACTCGCCGCATCTCCGCCTTTTGTTCCCGCGAGCCGGCTTCCACCACGGTTTCCATGACATTTTTGTAGGCGACAGGCGGTGGGCCTTGGACTTGCTCTTCATCAGCTTTTTTAAAATTGGGCAGATAACGGAAGGCATTTTGCCAAATCGACTGGATGGATTGGCTGCCCAGACACATGGCGATAAGCGCAACGGCAGTTGTGCCACCCAGTAAGCGCATCTGTTGCTGGGGATGGCGTGATTGCAGCCAATAGTAGCCCGCAGTCAAGCCGCCTAGCATCAGGAAGCCGAAGATGAAGGAAGCTGCATTTCGCGCCAGTTGGCTGCCAATGGAATGAGGGCAGAACCAAACAGCAGCAGCCAACAGGCTGACGGATAAGAGGCTGAATGAGATCGAGGGTTCGCCCGATGCGGAAGCATCTTTTTCTAGGCCTTTTGATTTCCACCATACTTTGAGTTCCGTGAATCCACGTAACCCAATGAAGGTAAGGGCCATCGCGGTAACAATTGGGACTCCGGAACTGTAGAAGAATGGATAACACATCACGCTAACGCTTCCCGCTACCATCCACGGCACGGACGATTCACGGTGTGCCCGCAGTAGAAAATACAGAATGAACATGGGGATGGTGACCGAGAAAATATCCGTATCCAGATAGCCGGCCATGGTGCGGTTAAAGAAACTGGAGCCGGCCGTGGCCAAACAGGCCGCCGCAAAACCCGCCAATGTAGAACCGTACAGTCGCCCGATAAGCACGACCGGAATGGTCATTAAGCCGGCCAGATAAATGGGGAGGTATGTGACGATGTCCAGCACGGGTTGGCCTTGTTTGGCTAGGGCGGTACCTAACAAAGTCAATGCGCCGAACTGATGACGGTCGGGCAGTTTCAGCAGCGGTTCTTCTAGAGCATTAGTTTGGGCGGATTGCTGAATGATGGTGGCAAATAGATAACTATCATGTGTGGTTGGCAGATAATGCTCCTCCCATTGGGTATTGGGTCGGTCCTGGGCTATTTCGATCCACTCCATGCGGATCCAAACGGAAAACACCCAAGCTCCGATAATTGCCGTCAACACCAGCACCACATCCAATACCCGCAGAGCTTTGGCTTGATGAGGTGCGATGCCGTCTATCGGTTTCTCCGAGGGAGCAGCATCGGTTTGCTTCCGTTTTTTCCCGCCCATGCCGTGACCAGTTAATCGAGATTGAGGCGCAAAGTTCAATCAATACTCATTCACGCGCGGTTCCGTGGATAACTCATCAACTCCGCCCTTTACTCTCCAATTCACTCCAAGCAAGCATACCGGCCGAAGGGGGAGAGGTTTGATTCATGAGCCCAGCCAACGAGGCCGAGCAACGGTGGTTCGCCGCGCACACCAAGCCGCGCTGCGAAAAGAAACTCCAAGCGTGGTGCCAACAGGAGGGCTTGGATTGTCGCCTGCCCACTTACGCCTCCGTGAGGCAATACCGCGGCAAAGAGGTTACTTTTCACAAACCGTTGTTTCCAGGATACCTGTTTATTTGGATGCCCGGCAAGAATCGACGAGACGTGCTACAGAGCGATTATGTGGCCAACTTATTAGAGCCGCCCAACCAAGCGGAATTCGAGTCGCAGCTGAATGAAATCCTGCTTGCAGTGAAATCCATGGAAACCATTCGTCTAGTACCCAATATAGGGCCCGGAACTCAGGTTCTGATCCGGCGCGGGCCGCTGGAAGGTATCGAGGCCTGGGTGGAAGACCGTGAAGGGCCGCGTGAGGTTCTGCTCCGGTTGGATTTTATTGGCCAAGCAGCAGCCGTTGCCGTGCCAGTAGAGGATTTGGAACTTGTGTAAAAGTCACTATTTGGCTTGCCAGACAAGGAATTGAGGCAGTAAGTTCCGTCAGTTTTGTTTGTTCAATATATTTTGAACAAAATAAAAATATACTAATGGCTATTTGATCGCAGGTTGTGCTGCGAATCGACGGGCGCGAAGCGTCATTAAATGGTCAAATTCACTAATGCCTATGGCGGCTCATTCGCCAGCGACGACTCCTAATTCTGGGACATCAAATCTGCCGCTTGTAAGGCTTGAATTAATTGATGTGGGGGGCCGCTTTGCGCAGTCAGCTGGTTTGCCTCGGTCAGTCGGGGAAATATATGGGCTGCTTTACCTATCAGCAAAGCCCCTGTCCGCGCCGGAAATCGGCGAAGCGTTATCAATCAGTAAGGGGAGCGTCAGTACGGGTACGCGTCAATTATTGGCGTTAGGATTCATTCGTAAGGTTTGGGTGCAGTCGGAGCGGAAGGATCATTTCGAGGCCGTACTGGAATTAGGCGACATGCTAAGCTCGGCATACGATCGGATTTTTAAAGTACGTGCTCAGAATGCTGAACGGCGACTAGATGCCGTGCAAGACTCTCTGGAACTTAGCCGGAAAGAGATGACTCCGGAAGAGCACGCGTTAATTCAAGAGCGGCTTGAGCGGTTGGCAAAAATTCAAAAACGCGCCAAACAATTTCTGCCGCTCATTGAGCGCCTGATTCGATGACGGCTTACGAAAAACTTCAGCGTAATCTTAAGCGGCGGCCACGGAAATGGCTGGTAACAGGAGCGGCTGGGTTCATTGGATCGCATTTGGTGGAAACCTTGCTCAGTTTAAACCAACAGGTCGTTGGCTTGGATAATTTTTCCACGGGGTATGCCCATAACGTGGATGCCTTAAAACAGCAGTTGCCGACTATGCAACGCCGCCGTTTCAGGTTCATTGAAGGGGATATCACCGATGCCGCCACCTGTAGCAGAGCGTGTCGCCAGGTGGATTATGTTTTGCATCAGGCAGCTCTGGGTTCTGTGCCGCGCTCTTTTGCGAATCCGTTGGCAACCCATTCGGCGAACACCACGGGTTTTATTCAAGTATTGGAGGCAGCCAAGAAAGCGAAAGTTAGCCGTGTGGTGTATGCCTCAAGTAGCTCGGTTTACGGGGATGCTAAGGACCTGCCTAAACGTGAAGGCCATGAAGGCGCACCCCTGTCGCCCTATGCAGTAAGTAAGGCAGTGGATGAATTGTATGCGCGTGTGTTTCATGATGGATATGGGCAGGAATTGATTGGGCTTCGCTATTTTAACGTCTTCGGGCCGCGGCAGGATCCGGATGGGGCCTATGCGGCTGTGATACCACGGTGGATTCATGCGCTTTTGGAAAATAAAACTTCTGAGATATATGGAGACGGAAAAACCAGTCGCGATTTTTGTTATGTGGCAAACGCTGTGCAGGCAAACCTGTTGGCGGCGACTGCCCGAGGGGCTGTGCATGGCGTTTACAATGTGGCCGTNGGGGGGCGTACCAGTTTGAATCAACTTCACCGGCAGCTCCGAAAGCTGATTGGTTCAAACCGGGCGCCAAAACAAAAATCCTTNCGAGCTGGCGACGTACGGCANTCGTTGGCTGACATTAGCGCCGCTTCCAAAGATTTAGGATATCAACCAACCCATACTATTGAGCAGGGTCTCGATCTGACAGTGCGTTGGTATCAGGAGCAAAAANTCTAAAATGAAAATTACCATATATGGCGCGGGGTACGTTGGATTGGTGACCGGGGCCTGCTTGGCAGATGTCGGCAATGAGGTGCTNCTGGTTGATGTGGACAAGGCCCGTGTGGCGGCCCTTAAACGCGGGGTAATTCCCATCTATGAGCCGGGATTAACGGCGATCATCCAACGTTGTTTTCAATCGCGCCAACTTGACTTCACTACAGACGCGGCCGCGGCTGTGGCGCATGGCCAACTCCAATTCGTTGCCGTGGGTACGCCGCCAAAGGCGGATGGTTCGGCGGATTTGCAGTATGTTCTAGAGGTAGCCCGCACGGTTGGGCGACACATGGATGATTACCGGTTGGTAGTAGACAAATCNACCGTGCCCGTTGGTACGGCCGATCAAGTGAGCACAGNCATTGCCGACGAGTTGAAGAAACGGGGTATGGACATAAATTACAGCGTGGCTTCCAATCCGGAATTCCTGAAAGAAGGAGATGCTGTCAGTGATTTTATGAAGCCGGATCGGATCGTGATTGGCACTAGCGAGCCGCGCGCCGAGAAGCTCTTGCGCGAACTTTACGCGCCTTTTAACCGNAATCGTGATCGGGTATTCGCCATGGATGTGCGGTCTGCNGAACTCACGAAATACGCGGCCAACGCCATGCTGGCCACCAAGATCAGTTTCATGAACGAGATGGCCAACATCGCCGACCGAGTTGGCGCGGATATNGAGCAAGTGCGCTTNGGCATTGGTTCAGATTCACGTATTGGTTATTCGTTTATCTATCCTGGATGCGGGTACGGCGGCTCGTGCTTNCCTAAAGATGTACGCGCCGTGGAGCAAACGGCTCGCAATCATGGTTACGAGCCACGAATTTTACCCGCCATTGATGCGGCCAACGAAGCCCAGAAGAAAGTGTTGTATAGCAAGATTCAAAACCGCCTGAAGGATATCCATGGCAAACATATCGCCGTGTGGGGTCTTGCTTTTAAGCCCAATACCGACGATATGCGCGAGGCTCCCAGCTTGGTATTAATTCGATCTTTGCTTGAGGCCGGCGCTAGGGTGCGCGTCCATGATCCCGAAGCAATGGAGGCCGCTCGGCAAGTTTTAGGAACGGATTTTATTGAATATGTTTCCGATCCAATTGAAGCATTAANCGGTGCCGATGCNCTNGTTATTGTGACCGAGTGGAAAGCGTTTAGAAGTCCNGATTTTAGTCGAATNAAAAAGGTAATGAAAGAACCTCTAATCTTTGACGGGCGCAATCTTTACGATCCCGAAACTGTCGCGACTGCGGGTATTGAATATCAAGCGATCGGGCGTCCGCCAGCTAAACCAACACCATGAAAATAGGAATCATAGGATTAGGATACGTCGGGTTGCCTCTCTGTGTACAATTTGCGAAGTCNGGTGCAGACGTTTTGGGCATCGATTTGGATTCNAAGAAAACNGATGCTCTAAATCAGGGGCAAAGTTATATTAAGCATATCCNTGATGCCGAAGTCCGGGATCAAGTTAACGCTGGCCGCTTGGAGGCCACCACCGATTTTGCTCGGGTAAAAGAACTCGATGCAGCGTTGATTTGCGTCCCGACCCCATTAAATAAAAATCGGGAACCGGATCTTTCCTATGTCCTCAATACGGGACGCAGCATTGCCGCTTATTTACCAAAAGGAATCACAGTCGTGCTGGAATCCACCACCTATCCGGGAACCACCGAAGACGAGTTGAAGCCCATTTTGGAACAGGGCAGCGGATGGAAAGCGGGGGAAGATTTTTATCTAGCATACTCGCCCGAACGTGAAGACCCGGGAAATCCGGACAGTCAGGTCGCAAAAATACCAAAGGTCATAGGTGGCCATACGGCAGCTTGTTTAGATAAAGCTAAAGCCATATACAGTATCGCGATTGAGACGTTGGTGCCCGTTTCCAGTTGCCGTGCCGCCGAAGCCACCAAACTNCTCGAGAANATATTTCGGACCGTTAACATCGCCCTAGTTAATGAATTAAAAATCATTTACCAAAAAATGGGCATCGATATCTGGGAAATTATCGAGGCAGCCAAAACAAAACCCTTCGGTTTTATGCCGTTCTACCCNGGGCCNGGGTTAGGTGGGCACTGCATTCCCATTGATCCATTTTACCTTAGCTGGAAGGCTAAACAACACGGCATGGATGCTCGCTTTATTGAACTTGCCGGCCAAGTCAACGACGCGATGCCAAACTATGTTATCAGTCGATGCGAAGAAATACTCAAAACCAATGGCAAGATACTCCAAGGTAGCCGAATCTTAATCCTAGGATTGGCCTACAAACCCAACGTCGACGACGACCGTGAGTCTCCGAGTTACGTCTTGATGCAAAAGCTCGAANCGATGGGNGCNGAAGTCCATTANCACGATCCTCACATTCCAGAGATNCGCCTTAGCCGTGAACATGGAAAATATGCAGGTCGTCAATCGGTAGAACCTTCAGGGGAATACGACCTATTTCTTCTCGCCACCCATCATGAAGCTTATTCGGCCGCCGATTTGAAGCAGCATGGGGTTCCTGTGATTGATACACGGCACATTCAGTCTCGTGAATCGGCTGATTGGAAATTTGCATGAGGCCAAGGGTTCTTTATCTCACTTCTGAATATTCGCTTAAATCGGGATGGGGTTCCTGTTCGGTTAACTGGATCGAAGGATTGAGAAGTGAGGTCGCGTCTGCTGTAATTTTAACTTATTCTGAAGCCGATAACTCTTCCGCTCCTTGGCCAATTTATCCCATACTACGTTCGCAAGAATTCGGCCGCCTGAAGGCATTGTTGTCCGTGTGGGATTCATGCCTTGCGCGAATAATAACTGGCCAAAACTTTGATATTGTCCACACTTTAGTGGAGCCTTTAATAATGTTAGGCGATGTTTTGGCAAAAAAAATGAACGCCAAACACATAGTTCAATGCATAGGAACATATAGTGTATCGCCTTTAAAAACTTCCTGGGGAACTAGGCATTCGCAAGCAATTAAGGATGCAGACCAGCTTATTGCTATTAGTAAGTATACCGCAGGGCGGCTTAAAGAGGAAATTCCGAATTTAAAAATAAGCGTTGCATTATTAGGAGTGGATAAAANTTTTTTTTCGCCCCCCAAAGAGGTGGTAAAAGAAAAATATTTTCTCTTTGTTGGTCAACCAAAGCCGAGGAAAGGGTTTAAAACAGCAATTGAAGCGTTTCGGGTATTTTATAANAGCAATCCTCAGCACCGGTTTTTGGTAGCAGGAAAAGTTCCGGAGACCCCTTATTTAAAAAACATTAAAAANTATATTAGCAANCACAAGCTACCAGTAAAGTTCCTTGGAGAAGTNTCGCATGAACGACTGGTGGAACTATTTCAATCTTGCACAGCCCATGTTTTGCCTTCTGTAAGTATGCCGTATAATTTTGAAGGATTTGGTTTAGTGCACCTTGAGGCGAATCGGTGCGGCGCCCTATCGATTGGAACAAGAGGAACGGCTAACGAGGAAGTAATTAAGGATCAGGAAAGCGGGTATTTAGTCGATCAAAGTGATTCAGAAAACCTAACCAAGGCAATGCTATGTGCTGAAAGGCAAGTAAGACTTGATCCAGAGGGAGTGGTTCTGCGATGCGTTAAACATGCAAGCCGGTTTTCCTGGAGCACTAGTGTNCAGCTGATTAAAAAAAATTATAATAAAAAATAAACGTATAATATGAAAATATTAGTTACCGGGGGTTGTGGTTACACGGGAGTTGTTCTGGCCAACTCACTTTTGGATTTAGGGCACGAAGTTATAGTTGTCGATACACAGTGGTTTGGGAATGATTTAGGCGAAAGACCTAATTTAAAAGTGATAAATCAGGACGTCCGTACGATGGATTATAGTGTCCTAGATTCGGTCGAATCGGTGATTCATCTGGCTAACATAGCAAATGATCCNAGCGTTGATCTTGATCCTTTATTATCATGGGAGGTCAACGTATTGGCCACGATGCGCTTGACTGAGGCCTCTGTTCGCGCGGGAGTTAGGCGGTTTGTCTATGCTAGCTCCGGTAGTGTATATGGCGTCCAAGAAGCAGAGCAAGTTACCGAGGATCTCCCGCTTGTTCCAATTTCGGTTTATAATAAAACTAAGATGGTGGCTGAGCGCGCTGTGATGAGCTATATGGACGAAATGGNTATATACTGCGTTCGGCCGGCAACGGTTTGCGGGGTATCTCCGAGACAAAGGTTGGATGTTGCTGTTAATATGCTGACTTATCAGGCATTAAAAAACGGAAAAGTGACTGTATTTGGTGGGGATCAAACTAGGCCTAACATTCATATAAAAGATTTAGTGGAGGTATATCAGCATCTGATATTTAATGACGTTACTCAAGGAGTTTACAATGCAGGGTTTGAGAACATTTCAATTCATGAAATTGCATTGCGAGTTAAAGAGATTTTACCATGTGAAATTATAAAGACACCAAGTAATGACCCTAGGTCATATCGGCTTTCTTCGAAAAAATTATTGGATTCGGGGTTCGTTCCTAAGCACTCAGTAGCAGACGCAATGCAAGAGTTGTCCAAAGCATATAAATTAGGCGAATTATTAGACGAGCCAAGATTTCATAATGTTAAATGGATGAAAGAAAATCCAACCGAATTTAAGTAAGAAATGGAACCTAAGATTTTCCAAAACAAATCTTTTTTACTCGAACCAAAAATAATGGTTCGAGAAATGATTCATGATCTTTGGAACTGTCGGCATTTGGGTTGGACGCTTGCCGTCAGGGATATCAAGGCCAAATACAGATCTGCATGGCTAGGGCTGGCTTGGGCTTTCTTGCCGCCTATAGCGACCACTCTGGTATTTGTTGTTCTACAAAATCAACAAATGCTTAAATCGGAGGGTATGGAGGTACCCTATCCCATCTATACAATGGTGAGTATCGTGTTATGGCAATTATTTAGTGAGTCGGTTGTTGCACCACTGCAAGTTGTAAATGGGTCCCGATCTCTATTATCCAAAATTCTCTTCCCAAGAGAAGCGCTTATTGTCTCGGCAGTAGTACAAGTATGTTTTAATTTTATTATTAAGTTATTTCTGTTATTTTTTGTATTCGCTTGGTGGGGAATTCTGCCGACTAACGGTATTATATGGCTGCCACTAGTGTTGCTGGCATTATTGGCGTTAGGGATTCTTTTTGGTGTTCTAATTGTCCCAATAGGCGTTTTTTATCAGGATGTAATTTTTTCGCTAAGCACTGTTTTGATGCTTCTTATGTTTCTGACCCCTGTTGGGTATTCAATTCCCAGCGAAGGGTTGTTGAATGAAATAACCCAATGGAACCCAATGGCAATATTAATACAATGCGGGAGAGAATTAATATTCACTGGTCAAAGTAATGCGTTTATTCCTATGTTAGCGGTGGGGTTAATTACTGGATTCGGACTTGCTCTTGGGTGGGTTCTATACCGAGCCACATTTCCAATAGCTGTAGAGCGTTTTTCTAGTTAATTATGGCGGAAACCCTACTTAAAGTTGAAGGTCTTGGGAAAAAATATTGTAAAGATCTTAGGCGTTCTTTGCATTATGGTTTAAGTGACTTGTGTCGTGAACTAGTGGGTAAATCAACAGATTCGGAATTAAGGAAAAAAGAATTTTGGGCATTAAAAAATATTTCACTGACTCTAAAACGAGGGGAGTGCCTAGGCATAATAGGCAGGAATGGGGCGGGAAAATCAACGCTGCTCAAAATTATCAGTGGACTAGTTAAGCCCACAATCGGGCGTGTTAGTGTGCATGGCAATATGCAGGCCCTAATAGAATTGGGCGCTGGGTTTCACCCGATGTTGACTGGGCGGGAAAACATATTAATTAATGCGTCTGTCTTGGGCATCCAACGCAAGTACATTGAAGAAAAACTCGACGAAATAATCGATTTTTCAGAGATAGGAGATTTCATTGATGCGCCCATTCAATCATATAGTTCAGGTATGAAAGTTCGCCTTGGGTTTGCGGTGGCACTTCACATGAACCCGGACATAATTTTGATAGATGAAGTTTTAGCGGTCGGGGATGCAAGGTTTCGTCGCAAAGCCCAATTAGCAATGAATCAATTTTTAGCAAAAGATAAAGCGGTTCTTTTTGTCTCTCATAATATGCACCATGTTTTGAGTATCACTGATCGAGTAATATGGCTTGATTCAGGTTGTGTAAGGCTAGAAGGAGAAACCTCAAAAGTAGCATCAGCGTATTTACAGGATTCTGTCCAGCATCTAGAGGAAGCTGATTCTAAAAATCAAACATTTATAAGGTCGAATGAGGCAAAAATCACTGGTGAATTACGGGTTAAGAGTGCTTTTATAGATTGCGAAGATAATCCAGAGGGCCGTTCAATAACAATTGAGCCAAATCAAACAAGGCTTAGGTTAATCATAGACTTTGAATGTGAGAAAAATTTAGAAGAACACTTTAATCACACTTGGTATTTAGCGACTACGGCTGGTGACTCAGTTGCTTGTAGTGTAATTCGAGATGCCGTTTGCGTAAAAAAAGGTGATGTACTTAGGCGCGAAATGATCGTTGAAATGCCGCCGCTACATCCTGGTAGCTTTGTGTTGAATTACTCGGCTATCCAGGATGGCGCGATGATGTTTGATTCTATTGAAAAAATTTTTTCTATAAATATTGCTCCTTATTCAAAAGAAAATACAGAATTCGGCATGCAGTATGACAGAATGACTCAGGGTGCAATAGATGGTTTTGGGGTTGTACAAATGCAGATAAAATATCCTGATGAGTGAAAATAGTTAATGCAAAAAATTGTAGTAATTGGGTCTAATTCATTTACTGGCGGGCATCTCATTCGGCATGTGTTAGCCTTGAAAAATA
Source organism: Methanobacteriota archaeon (assembly GCA_002712575.1). Lineage (GTDB taxonomy): Archaea > Thermoplasmatota > Poseidoniia > Poseidoniales > Thalassarchaeaceae > MGIIb-O3. The sequence goes on along the minus strand of PATZ01000028.1, from coordinate 32,633 downwards.
ACTATCGCATTATTGCTATATCTCGCTCACCGCAGATCGTATCTGTAATGTCTGCCTATCTTGCGAGAGGCGCAGATTTAGACCGTGTTGAATTTCGACAGCTTTCAGTTAATTCTCAAGCTGAAGAAATATTAGACATTTGTGACCGCCACAAACCTGAATTTGTCTTCAATTTTGCGGCCCAAGGTGAGGTGCGCAATAGCTGGAAATGGCCGGAAAATTGGTATGAAACAAATTGCATGGGAGTGGTGCGCCTTACTACTGCATTAGCGAATCGAGAATATTTGCGAAAATACGTTGTTTCATCTACGCCTGAAGTTTACGGGAGTACAGGAGAAGGAATCGTTGAAACGACCTCCTACGCCCCGAGTACACCTTATGCCGCGTCAAAGTTAGCAGGAGATTTACATCTCGGTGTTTTATACAAGCGCTACCAATTTCCAGTTGTTTTCACGCGTGCTGCAAATCTATATGGGCCTTACCAACAATTATATAGGATAATTCCGAGAGCTGTAATTTATGCTAAGTTGGGGCGCAAAATAATACTCCATGGGGGAGGGAAATCGAGACGCGCATTTATTCATGCGCATGATGTAGCAGATGCGACATGGAACGCCGCTGTGCGAGGTATCGCAGGAGAAGCATATCATATATCCCCTAAGAACGATTTGCGAACCATTCGGAGTATTGTTGAGTCAGTCCTATTACAAATGGGTAAGTCTTTTGAGGAGGGGGTTGAAATGCAGGAGGAAAATTACGGACAAGATGATTGTTTTAGCCTAAATCCAGACAAAGCACAGCGAGAGCTGGGCTGGGAGTGCCGGATTTCTTTCGAAGATGGAGTAGAGCAAGTAATCAAATGGGTGAATGATAACTGGGAGATTATCTCAAAAATGAATTTAGAATACGTACACAAGCACTAGTATTTTATGGCAGTAGCACACAATTTTTTACCGGACCAATATGACCGTGATTTAGATTTAAAGATAAATCACAATTATCTACTAGAACAGTTTTCGGACAAAGAAGAAGTACTGGCAAAAATATCAGATCTTGTTTCGAGATGTGACTTCACTCTAGGTCGTGAAGTAGATGATTTTGAGGAGAACATATGTAGTTTGCTTGGAGCGAAGTACGCAGTAGGGGTGGGTAGTGGCACCGATGCGTTATTTCTGAGTTTAAAAGCATTGGGTGTTGGTAATGGAGACGAGGTAATTACTACTCCTTATACATTTTATGCTACTATTGGTGCTATTGTGACTGCAGGGGCAAGGCCGGTCTTTGTTGATATTGGTGAAGATTACAATATGGATCCCGAACGCATCGAAGATGTTGTGACGGAACGGACAAAAGTAATTCTCCCGGTACACTGGGCGGGGTTACCATGCGATATGCAAAGGATACGCACCATCGCCAAAAAACATAACTTGAATATCGTCGAAGATGCTTGCCATGCGATTCTTGCACGGCGGCACGGCACTTATGCAGGGCGGTTTGGAGATACGGGGTGCTTCAGCCTTCATCCCCTTAAGAATCTAAATGTATGGGGGGATGGAGGGTATTTGGTCACTGACTCAGAGGATATTTATCAGAGAATGTTGCTATTACGTAATCATGGGCTCGTAGGAAGGGATGAATGTGCCGAGTTTGCTTATAATTCAAGACTCGACACTTTGCAGGCAATTGTTGCTAACCATTTGCTCAATAAACTAGAAGATATAACCGAAAGCCGAATTGCAAATTCGCATTACTTTGACAATCAGCTGGCTGGATTGGATGAAATTACATTGCCAAGTCGCCCCAAAAACGTGCAACAGGTTTATCATTTATATGTCGTGCAGGCTCAACGCAGAAACGAATTGAAAAATTACCTGCAATCGTTCGGCATTGACGCAAAGATCCACTATCCTGTTCCAATGCATCTACAACCTGCCGCACGTAAATTTAACTATTCTAGAGGCGATTTTCCAATGGCCGAAAGGATTTGTCAGACCGTGATTTCTCTGCCAGTGCACGAGTTTATTACACGTGAACAGCAGGATTACACGGTAACAAAAATAAAGGATTTTTATGCAGGTTAAGTTTGTTGACCTCGGGCGTCAGTATCAAGATCTGAGGAGTGAGATTTTAGATACTGTAGATAAAGTTTTTAATAGCGGATGGTACGTTCTTGGGCCCAATTTAGAAAAATTTGAGGAAAAATTTGCAGAGTACTGTGGAGTGAAACATGCTATCGGCGTTGGTAATGGCTCAGATGCTTTGTATCTGATTTTGGCCTCATTAGGGGTAGGTCCTGGAGACGAAGTTATCACAGCTCCAAACTCATTTGTTGCTAGCGCTGCAGCTGTTGATCGAACAGGAGCCACCACAGTTTTTTGTGACGTAGGTGAAGATATGAACCTAGATCCGTCAAAATTAGAGGAAGCTCTCACAGAGCGAACGAAAGTAGTGATGCCTGTTCACTTGACTGGTCGTATTGCAAAGATGGAACAAATTTCACAGTTTGTAAAACGACACGGCCTCCTTCTTGTAGAAGATGCGGCACAAGCCGTCGGTGCAAAACAAAATGAAAAAAGAGCCGGATCGTTTGGTGTTGCTGCTGGTTTTAGTCTTCACCCTTTAAAAAACCTTTTTGTGCATGGAGATGGAGGCATGATAACTACTAATTCTGATGATCTAGCCTCACATATTAGGGAGTTTCGTAATCACGGCTTAAGAAACCGTGATGAGGCTGGATTTTGGGGGATCAATTCAAGGCTAGATGAAGTTCAGGCGGCAGTTGCTCTTATAAAATTGAAACACCTCGACCATTGGAATGCTCGAAACCAGGAAATTGCAAAGGCTTACTCGAAGGCTCTAAAGGATTTTGTGAGAGTACCAGAGGAAGAAGCAGGCGAAATCGGAGTATATCACCGTTATATGATAAGAACCAATCAGCGTGAAGAGTTGGCTGAATTTTTGTTATCACATGAAGTGGAAACCAAAGTTAACTATCCAATTCCCCTACATCTTATGCCTGCCAGTAACAAGCTTGAAACGTGTAGTTATCCAATGTGTGAGCAGCTGAGTAAAACCATACTAAGTCTCCCAATATATCCCACTATGACCGACCAAGAAGTTCATTGGGTTATTAGCAAGGTTAAGCAGTTCTTTTACAAATGAAATTATCAGAATTCGTTTTTCAGTTTCTTGAATCTAAGGGTGTTGACTCAGTTTTCACCGTAAGCGGTGGTGGAGCTATTCACTTGTGCGATTCATTGGGGCGTTCAAATAAAATAAAATATTACTGCTGCCACCATGAGCAGGCTGTGTCTATGGCGGCCGAAGGATATGCGCGGACGGCTGGAAGACCAGGTGTCTGCTTAGTAACGAGTGGCCCTGGCGGGACTAATACTATCACTGGAGCAGCTTGTGCTTGGGCCGATTCTATTCCTCAAATTATTATTTCAGGGCAGGTCTATTTGAACCAAACAATTGGAAACTCCGGTCTTAGGCAGTTAGGAGTTCAAGAATCCAACATTATAGACCTTGTTAAACCTATAACAAAATATGCGGTCATGGTTCGAGATCCGCAGGATATTCTCAAGCACCTTGAAGCAGCGTGGAGATTGGCGACAACCGGCCGCCCTGGTCCCGTATGGTTGGATATACCCGGAAATATTCAGAGTGCTGAAATTGACCCCGACTTACTAGCGCATGAAGAGGAACCTTTATTCGAAAACAGACAGGAATCTTTAAGAAGTCAGATATCCGTTATCTCAAATTGGTTAAAAGAAGCGCAACGGCCCATTCTACACGTTGGCCATGGAGTGCGCATAGCAAAGGCGATGGGATTATTGAGTGAATTACTGGATCTTTATCCTTTACCTGTTCTTACCACATGGAACGCCACTGATGTAATAGACTCTTCACACCCCTGTTTTGTGGGGCGCCCTGGGGCCTTCGCCGAAAGAGGAGCCAACTTTGCAGTACAAAATTCAGATTTATATATATCGATCGGAACAAGGCTTCCGTTTATGGTTACCGGTTATAATTCTAAGGACTTTGCGCGAGAAGCTAAAAGGGTAATGATCGATATAGATCCAAGAGAACTTAATAAAGATAGCTTGGACATACATCTCAAAATTGAAGCGGACGCTGGTGAGTTTTTAAAACTATTTAAAGATCAGTTGCCACCTAAAGAAATGCTGAATCCTGAATGGTTGGGCAAGTGCCAAAATCTCAGGAAAGTGTACCCGGTAGTGCAAGCATCTTATAAAAAACAAGAAAAATGGGTAAACTCATATTACTTCACTCAATTGTTGTCAGAAGTACTTGGCCCAGATGATGCGATTATGACCGATATGGGACTTTCATTTGTGGGAACCCATCAAGCCTTTCAAGTAAAAGAAGGGCAAGTTATTTGTACGAATTCAGGGCACGCACCGATGGGCTGGGGATTGCCTGCAACGATTGGAAGCTGCGTGGCCCGGGAGGGTAGGCGTACTGTGTGTATATCGGGTGAAGGTGGCATGATGATGAATATTCAGGAGTTGAGTACAGCGATGCATCACCATATGAATATAAAAATATTTATATATAACAATGGTGGTTACCTAACAATTAAGCAAACACAACAGCTAGGGTTTGAAGGTAGATTGATGGGAGCAGATTATGAAAGCGGCTTATCATTCCCGTCTTTTAAGCACATCGCTGAAGCAAATTCGTTTAAATATACCCGTTTTTCAGACAACAAGGAGGTCGAACAGGGTTTAGATAGCTTTGTGAATAGCGATGGTCCGGGTATCTGTGAAATCATGGTTGACCCTGAACAGCCCCAAATTCCTAAGGCAATATCCGTAAAGGAAGTTGACGGGGAAAAGAAGGCGCCTGTATTTGAGGATTTATACCCTTTTTTGAACCAAGAAGAGTTTGATCAAATATCCCTCAAATAAATCAAAAAAACATTTTGACAAAAACAGTTATAGTTACTGGGGCAACCAGCGGAATAGGGCGTTGCGTTGCGGAGAAATTTCATGAAAACGGATGGAATGTTTATGCTATTGGTCGAGACCTAGATCGATTGAAAATGCTCGAAGAGAAGTTGGGTTCCGAGCGACTGTGTGTTCTCCAGGCTGATATGGGCCTCAGGGAAAACGTTGGCCGGGCCGTTTCGACGGCGGTAAAAAAATGGAAAGGTATCCATGCGGTTTTTCTTGGGGCGGGTTTTGGCATAGGTGGAAATATTGGAGACAAAAAAATGGAAAGTGCCGAAAGCATGGTTAAAATAAATCTCTTGGGTCCTTTCTATTTATTGGAAGCTTTGACGCCAGTTTTCAGGGAACAAGGATATGGCCATGTGGTGGGTGTGGGAAGCGTGGCGGGAATTAAGCCAGCTCCTGGGTTTGCTTTATACAGTGCTACTAAGTTTGCACTGAGGGCTCTAATTGAGAGTTGGCGCAATGAAATACAAGAAAATGGGGTAAAAACTACCGTCTTGCAGCCGGGTGTTGTTGACACACCATTTTGGAAAGTTTTCTCGGACGGCGGTCCGCCTGTNCAATTTAAGGATGAATTGACGTTATCACCTTCGGAAATAGGTGCGATCACTTTCCAAATTGTTAATACGCCTCAACACTTGTCAGTTAACGAAATTACAATCAGGCCTAGCAAGCAGGTGCGTTAGAAAAAAATCAATAAATTCGGTGAGCACTACCACAAAAACACGAGCAGCAGTTCTTGTAGACCTAAATTCACCCCTTGAAATCATGGAAATTGATTTGCCTGCGCTACGGTCAGGCGAGGTTCTCGTAAAAGTTCACTCCACGGGTCTGTGCCACACACAGTTACTTGAAATTAAGGGTGAAAATGCGTCGGGTCCTCATAATCCTAATTTACTAGGACATGAGGGTTCAGGGGTTGTTGTTGAGGTAGGCGAAGCGGTTAACAAGGTGAGCGCAGGGGATCATGTCGTTTTATCTTGGATAAAAGGCGCAGGGGCAAATGTATGTCCTGAGCCTTTGACACAAGGTAATGCGGTAATCAATAGAGGTCCGGTTACCACCTTTAGTGAATTCACCGTAGTATCAGAAAACCGAGTTACGCCCATACATAAAAAAATGCCTTTACGTCCAGCTGCTTTACTTGGGTGTGCGGTTCCAACTGGAATCGGAATGACGAAGAATACAGCCCAAGTTAAACCACACAACACTGTATTGGTAATTGGATGCGGAGGGATAGGAATAAANGCTATTCATGGTTCTAGTTTGGCANAAGCAGTCAAAGTTATTGCTGCAGATATAAACGACTATAAATTAGTAGCAGCCCGAAAATTCGGAGCNACTCATGCTATAAATTCATTAAAGCAGGATCTTAAAAGTGAAGTGATGCAAATCACCGATGGAAATGGAGCTGATATAGCAATAGATGCAGTTGGTTCTCGTGCTACCATGGAATCAGCTTATGAGTTATCGAATAACATTCATGGGAAGACTATTTTGTGTGGNGTGCCAAATCCTCCGGGTTTAAAGATCAATGTGGATCCATTTCCTCTATTTTACGGGAAGAGGCTTATTGGCACTGGCGGTGGAGAGAGTAATCCTGATGTTGATTATCAGGACTACGCAAATCTTTATGCAAGTAGTCAACTTAATTTGGACGGTATGATCACACATGAGTACTCATTATCGGAAATTAATGAAGGTTTTGATGTTCTCAGATCAGGTGATTGCTTAAGAGTCATAATTACAATGGAATAACGATTTGGATAAAACATTCGAGGGGAAAACAGTATTAATTACTGGTGCATCCAATGGTTTAGGCAGGGTGTGTGCAAAGGCATTTGAAGCGAAAGGTGCCCGACTAGTAATCTGCGGAAGAAATCAAAATAAACTTGAAGAGTTGTTAAATGATTTTTCTAANCCTCAGGATCACATTTTTTATGCAGGTGATTTGAATGATTATTCAAAGGTTGAACACCTAGCTTCTCGCTGNCCAAATAATGTCGAAATAATCCTCCACGCCATGGGTGGTGGATTCGGCAAGCGCGAGACACTTTTAGGTTGGAGCGATTTCGAATTACTATTTAAATCAAACCTAGGATCGGGAGCTGAGCTCAATCGGTTAATTATTCCTAGAATGATAGAAAATGGCTATGGACGTGTGTTGCATGTCGGGAGTGTTGCGTCGGAGCAAGCTGTGGCTTCAGTAGGCTATAATACGGTAAAGGCAGGTCTTGCAGCATATGTGAGAAGTTTAGGCAGGGAGGTTGCTTCTAAGGGAGTCGTTGTAACCGGCATTCTNCCGGGTGGATACAATGCCCCGGGGAANTCATGGGAAAGGTTAATGGCGATAAAGCCAGANGTTGTGAAAAAATTTGTTGAAGAAAAGCAGCCCAGAGGAAAACTTGGATCGTATCACGAAATAATCCCTCTTATTGAGTTTTTATGCTCAGCACAATCATCCATGATGACNGGTTGTTGTGTGCCAATCGATGGNGGTGAGGGGATTACTTACGTTTAAAAAAATTGAAAAATCATGCGAGAAATTAACTTACTGAAAGGCTATCCGGANCCGTCGAACCCAAGAATTGTCGGTCCGAAAATACGAACTATTGAGAATAGGATTGCGGCTGCCGGTAGAGGGAAAGAATTTTTTGATGGAAAGCGTGACAATGGATATGGTGGCTACAAATATGATGGTCGCTGGTTGCCGATAGCAAAAAATATTATTTCAGAATACAATTTAGATAACAATTCCTCAATTTTACAGGTTGGATGTGAAAAGGGATTTTTACTAAACGATTTAAAGAGTCTTTTGCCGTCTGCTAAAATTGCAGGGACAGAATCAGCAGCATACCCAATTGAGACCTCTATGGAGACGGTTCGTGATTCGATAGTAAAATCAGAAATAGATTCTCTTCCTTTCGATGCTCAGGAATTTGATTTAATAATCGCAATTAATATTGTTTATACGAAAGATTTAAACGGGGTTCTCGGATGTCTTAGAGAGATAGAGCGGGTAAAGAAAAAAAACAGTTTTATTACACTGGGGTCTTACGAGAATTCAGAAGAGAAACAACTTTTCGAATGGTGGACCTTACTGGGAACAACAATTTTGCATCGTCAAGATTGGTTAACCGTCATGCAACATGTGGGTTATTCAGGTGATTATAAATTTACTGATTCAAAATCACTAAAATTAGAGACTCATTGAAAGTTCAGAGATTAGAAATACAATTAAAAGTAAGCTAATAGCACCGATCAAGTGGTTTTTACATCGCATGCAGCGACCTTGGTTTTGTTCAAGCAAAGGACACTTAATTGTGTTCTACGATTTTAAGGTTTCTGCTCCACCTAGTTACCATGCAGTATATTTTGCGGGAGAGGTTGAACGAATTGTCAGAAGAAAAAAAATATCTAGTCTTACGATAGTGATTGTCCCTGATGATAATAAATTATTAGTTTCTAGAAAGAGTCGCGAAAAAAATGAATTACCTGATGAGGAAAATCACGAATGGCGTTTGAGAAATCTCGTAATTTCGTCATTCTCACTGCTTACTATAAAGCCAGAAATATTTATATGCAGGACTCGAAAGAGGGCTGCACAAATTTTAAGATATTTACCTGGTCAAGTTTACCCACAAAATTACACGGTTCGGTTTCCTGATCGAGTTGAAAAGGGTACCGTATTAAAGCAACGACTTAGCCGGGAAATAAGGGGTTTACTGCGCGTATCTGAAGCCGCTTTACTGAATGCATCTAAATGGTTTGAGGAGAGGAAATGTTTTAACAAAAAAATTTCGCTGACTTTGAGAGAATCGAGCTTTTCGCATTCGAGAAATTCAGACAGAAAAGAATTTATAAAGATAGCTTTATATTTAAAAGAGCTGGGGTTTTCGCCCTTCTTTATTCCGGATACTGAATCCATTGAAGTTGATGAATTAGAGAGCGCAGCGCCCGTTTTTCACTCAGCAGCTTGGTGTTTCGAATTGAGAGCTGCTGCTATGCAAATTTCTCAACTTAATGTCCTNGGGAACAATGGTCCTGCGGTNCTTCCTTTATACTTACCAGATTGTAACTANATGTCTTTTGGGTTTATTGATGCAGCTTCAAAATTTGATCTCAAATGGCAAATGGATTATTTCGGATTGAACGAGTCTCTTGAGGGAAAATATTTAGGGCCCGGCCATAGTTTAGTTGCAGAACCAGTCTCACTGGAAAGATTTAAAAGGGAATTGAACATCTTCATTGATAATAAGTGGGTNAAACCATAGAATTAAGATGGAGTGAATGTGATGGATAATAGCTTTAATGTGAATGTATCCGAGGAATGCGTATATATTTCAGGTAATTTTAATGTTATTCATTCAGGGCATTTGCGTCTCTTTAGTTTTGCTAAAGAATGTGCCCCTATTTTAGTTGTCGGTGTAAATAGTGATTCACGAGCTAAGGCAGGCGCTTTAGTCTGCCAAGCCGACCGTTTACAGGGCGTTATTGCAAACTCGTATGTTGACCACGCATTTATTCAACAGGAGCCAACAGAAAAAATAGTGGGTAATTTAAAGCCGAAATATGTGATAAAAGGAAAGGAACATGAGGGAAAAATAAATCCCGAAAAGAAAATTTTGGAGCAGTATGGAGGGAAGTTACTCTTTTGTTCAGGAGAAGCAAATTACAGCTCAGAGGTATTATTGAATTCTGAAATAACTCAGATTGATTCTGATGCCATTACACATGGCCTTGCATATATGGATCGCCATAATATAAAAATANANAATCTATATAAGCTCGCAAATTCTTTTAAATCAAAAAAGGTNTGTGTAGTTGGTGACCTAATCATGGATGAATATATCGTTTGTGAAGCCCAAGGTTTGTCACGCGAAGAGCCGGTAATGGTTGTGTCTCCACGAGAGGGAAAAAAATTCATTGGGGGCGGGGCCATTGTTGCAGGTCACGCTTTAGGGTTCGGGGCAAACGTAGAATATTTTGGGGTAAGAGGTGACGATGAGCATGGGCGTTTAGCGGAGAAGGAATTAAATGGGATGGGATTAAATTTTTGTGTTTTAGCTGATTCAAGCCGCCCTACCACATTAAAAACTAGATATCGTGTTGATAATAAATCTGTGCTTAGGGTTAATCATTTCCGGAAACATGCAATTTCAAAAGAGATTCAGGACGAACTGTTTTCTCGGTTAAAGACCGAATTGGCGCAATCCGATCTACTTATAATGTCTGATTTCAATTACGGGCTTTTTCCGGACGAATTTGTAGAGCGGCTAACAAGTGAAGCAAGAAAATCAGGAGTATTTATTGCTGCGGATAGTCAGTGCTCGTCACAAATCGGAAATGTCAAAAGATTTAAAGGCGTAGATATATTAACTCCTACCGAGCATGAAGCCCGGGTTAGTCTTCAAGATCCAGATTCAGGACTTGTTGTATTATCTGAGAAAATGCAAGAAGTAACGGGCGTACCTCATATTGTACTTACCCTTAACAAAGAAGGAATCTTGATCCAATCAGAACCTCAGGATGCATGGAATACCGATAAATTGCCTGCATTCACCAACAATCCCTTAGACACGTCCGGTGCTGGAGATTGCCTTCTGGTAACCGTTGCGCTTGCGATGAAATCTGGTGGGAGCATTTGGCAGGCAGCTTTGCTTGGCAGTATAGCGGCGAAAATCCAAGTCAGTAAATTAGGGAACAATCCTATTAGATTAAATGAGTTAATAGATAATTTAGTTTGTTTATCATGAAAGCGTTATTGTTAGCGGCGGGTTTTGGTACGCGGCTGCGTCCGATCACTGAAAAAATTCCGAAGTGTCTTGTGCCTATAAAGGGTAAGCCGCTTTTAGNAATTTGGCTCGAGCAGNTAATAAAATACAAAATAAAATCNTNTTTAATTAATACTCATTATNTACATCATAAGGTGGACGAGTACNTAGCCAGTAGCTCCTATAGAAACTTTGCCACTACAGTTTATGAAAAAAATTTAAAGGGTACCGCCGGTACGGTTTGGGCTAACCGTAAGTGGCTCGGCAATCAGCCTTTTATGTTGGTGCATGCTGACAACTATTGCATATGNGACCTCGGAGAATTCATTAAATCTCATATCAGCAGACCGAAAGGATCGCTTGTTACTATGATGACTTTTACAACTCGAACTCCGGAAACTTGCGGTATATTAGAAATTACGGACACTGGAATAGTTGAAAATATGCATGAAAAAGTAAAAGATCCTCCCGGCAATATAGCAAATGCAGCTGTGTATATAGTAGAACCAGAGATTTTTGATCTTCCATGTTTCGATCTTCATGCTCCAACTGATTTCAGTACAGAGGTGCTCCCCTTATTAATGGGAAAGGTAAACACTTGGCATAACCATAACCTTCATGAAGACATCGGAACANTAGAGTCTTATAAATATGTAAACAATTNNTAAAAATGAATAAATTCAANAAAATAAGAGATAAATATGAATTAAACGGCGAGAAGCCTTCTCGTATGCGGGAAGCAAAANTCGTCGANTTTTCGTTTTTNGAGCAGCTNGTGGAGGCCGNGGACGAGGTTGCTTTTGAAGAATTCTTCCAAACNCTATGGATGGGGGATGTCTACATAGTNAAGAATGCTTTTAGCGAGGAATGGGTNGCCGAACTNAAGAAAAAAACTNTAGANTTGTTCAGGCAAACNCAGTCAACATTTCACAAGATGAAGGAAGGGGTTCCTGATTTTCATCGTGTTATNGATGAGACAGTATCCGCTAANTACTCGATTAGTGCGATTAAGCATGCAGCATATTTTTTCCCCTGGAATAAAGAATCCGGCCAACTATTTACTGATGTGTATCGCCGTTGGCGCGTATTCAAGTGCCTTGGTGGTTTTGACCCCGATGAATATGTCGGAAATACGCCTAAAGANGAAATTGTCGATAGAATACAGGTTTGTGTATATCCGAAAGGGAAGGGTAGTTTAGGATCGCACAGTGATCCNTTNCACAACCAAAGGTATTTCATATCAGGTTTTTTGAGCTCCAGGGGTNAGAGTGGAGCCGATTATTCTGANGGAGGATTTTATACTGTTAATCAACAAGGGAGTCACGTTGATTTAGAACCCATGATCCAAATAGGGGATATGGGTTTCGGTTATGCCACAGTGCACCACGGCGTAAAGTTAGTAGATCCAAATATTAATCTTGATTATGAACCTACNAACCCTAATGGCCGGTGGTTTTTAGGTTTATATAGTAACGATAGTGACGAAAAAAAAGACCGAGTGACAGCGTATAAAGTAGACTCTTANTTTGTGCGGATTAATGATTTTGCGGANCGGTTAGGGCTTTGGATCAAGCCTAATTATATTGAAGCTCCATTTGCTAAGAAATGGGGTGGTGCTTTTTTTGTTCTGATTTTTTTTAAAATTTTGGAATGGTTTCTTAGATTTACCGGCAAGAATAAGGAAACATTATACGCTTATTACGATCTCGCAACTACTTCTCCTACCTACGATATCGCCAATTTCATGCCTTTAGCAGAATTAGCGAGAATAAGTACGGGGTGTAAAGACATGGTTGTGGTAATTGTGCCCGCGACTAATACAAAGGANACGCGCGAAGCCGCACGNGAGCAGAATGGAATTTCTGAAAAAGAAAATAACCAATGGAGACTTGATCACATAGTTAAACCCATTACTAAACTTTACAAAAACTGTAGAGGGGTAATGGTTTGCGGAAAACGTTGGGAGGCAAGAGGTCTTTTATATAATTTTAGCAAATATACATATCCGAGACGAATAAGTCTCCTCGTTCCTGAGAAAAATAATTATTGGATTGCGGTTGAGAAGGAGCACAAAAAGGGTTCTAAAATCCCCTGCTGGGAGGCTTCTGAGATTTCAAAAAAATTAATTAAGCTGTGGCTTTGTTCAAGGAATATAAGTCAAAAATTTGTTGTACTAACTTTTAGGGAGGCAACTTACAATACCGCGCGAAATTCAAAAATAGAAGAATGGGAAAAAGTTTCGCAGCGACTCATTAAATTGGGATATGACGTTGTTATCGTAAGAGATGCAGAAGCAACTTACGATTCTCTTGTTGGCTTTCAGGGATGCCACTTTTGCACTGATGCAGTGTGGAATATAGCTCTACGAGCCGCTCTTTACGAATTGGCATATATGAATATGATGGTCAGTCACGGTCCTTCTATGTTGTGCGAAACTAATTCACGTTGCAGGTACTTAATGTTTAAAATAGTCGTCGAAGAATGTTTTATTTCTAGGGAAGAACATCTTCGTCTAGCTAGGGGATTAAATCNAGGAGANAACCCTTGTACGGCAACTAGATTTCAAAAATATGTTTGGGAAGATGACCAAAATGATGTGATNATGCGCGAGTTTTCGGAAATGTCCAAAAAAATTGAGGAATCCCAATAGGCATTATTAATGTGCGGAATTAGCGGTGTTACTTACAGTGGGCGTGGGGATGTTCAGGGCATGGTTGATACCATGCAACACAGGGGGCCGGACGGTAGTGAGGTGCTAGANTTTGGAAACGTAACTCTAGGACATAATCTTTTATCAATTCGAGGGAACCCTTCACGAGGTAAGCAACCCGTAATTGCTGNAAACTCAGCATGGAGTCTCGTCTTTAACGGAGAAATATATAACACGAAGAAGTTAGCATTAGATCTTGGGGTGCTTGAAGATNAGCAAAGACCAGATACTGAACTTCTATACGAAATAATTTGTAAATACGGTTGGAATTTTATTGAGCGGGTTGAGGGCATGTATGCCCTAGCGGTCTACAACCGAGAGCAAGATAAGTTGTGCTTATACCGGGACTATTCAGGTCAAAAGCCGCTTTATTATGCAATACATAATGGAGAATTGTTGTTCGCTTCGGAAATTAAAGCTCTAATGACAGTGGGTTTTTCGAATCCCAGGGTAGATCCAGATGGACTTAATTGGTCTGTACTTTGCGGTTATATACCCAATGAACACACAATTATTAAAGATGTTAGAAAAGTTTTGCCAGGGCAAAAAATCGAATGGAATAATAAAAATAAAGAAATTAAATATAGTCGATTAACAATATCTAAAATTGAGCAGCAAGAAGGTTTAGGGTTGAGAGATTCAATCCAAAAATCTGTGCGCGAACATTTGGCCAGTTCTCATCCCGTGGCACTTAATTTAAGTGGAGGAATGGATTCAGCAGTACTTTTGTACGAGATCTCACAGTGTGATTACCCAGTAGTCGCCTATACAAGTTCGTATGAAGGTGCTTCTGGCGAAGCTAATGAGGAACTACGATTAGCAAAAAAATTAGCCCGGCGAATGGGTGTTGAGCATCGAGAAATTAGATTATGCAAACGAGATTATTGGGAAAATTTTTACAGATCTCACCAAACAATTGAAGAGCCAAATGGGAATATTGCCATACCGCTCTACTCCCAAGTAGCAAGATTACAAGGTTGTGAGGGAGATGGTTATCGCGTTGTGTTTACGGGGTGTGGTGGGGATGAATTATTCTATGGTTATGACTATTATGAGCAAAATTTTAGGATAGATCAATGGCTACGCTTTCTACCAAGTCCAGTTCTATCGCTCCTTTATCGGATGAGACATGGAAGAAATATCGATTTTAAAGACCCTTTGGTACGGTGGAATTTTAATCGGGGTTATGCCCATCATTTTCTTAATGCAAACCCAGAAGGGATTCTGACGACAGAGAATAAGTTGCAATGGGCGCAGGATTATTTAATGGCAAACGCGAATTCGCAGGAGGGAGCGTATCAGGGAATGTTAATGGATCGTTGTGCCTGGTTGGCAAATGAGAACTTTATGCGCATGAACAAGCTATTCATGAATTATTCTGTGGAAACAAGAAGCCCTTTTGCTCATGGGCCCTTACGGGCGGCTGTAGACAAAATCTTATGTGCAATGTCGCCTGAAGCAAAAAGAAAGAAAAATCGAATTTTACGCGAATTGTACACCGGTCTACTGCCGGACAGTATAACTAAAAGGAAGCGGAAAGTAGGATGGCATGCACCATTAAAAGAATGGTATAATTCAAATGCAAAAGATTTTTTGATGAGTATGTTTGCAGGACGTAAAGGAAATTGGGTTAATTGGGAGAAAGTGACCGCTCATGTTAATGCGAAAAACGAATGGCCAGGGAAAATCATTCATCTTTATGGTTCTCTGGCTGCCATATCAGATTTATATAAACTAGACATATAAAATGACTTTCAATCCGCTAGCGGGAAAATTAATAGCGCAAATTTCGGGACAAGCAGAAGGTGGGCTTTCTGTTGTAGAGTTGGGCAACCAGACATTCACTGTTTCGGATAAAATACTTGAACAAGTCCCGGGCTGGGTGGGGGGGAGAATAGACAAAATAAGATTTAAAAATATCCAAACACTCGACGCTTTGTGTCGTAAAAACAAAGTTGCTGATTATTATCGAGCACTAGGGTTTGAAGAATATACTTCAATTGATGTAAATGATAAGTTTGGTAGCTTAGCTATGGATCTAAATGAAAATTTAAAAACCCACTACGGATTTGAAAAAGAGTATGATTTAGTAACTAACAATGGCACTGGAGAGCATATTTTCGATCAAGCAATGGTCTTTCGAAATATACACCAGTTAGCAAAGCAAGGAGGCTTGATGCTGCATGTTATGCCGTTTCTTCATTGGGAGAACCACGGATTTTATAATTACAATCCTATATTATACATGGACGTAGCTGAGGCAAATCATTATGAAGTTGTTCGCTTATCGATAGCAAATCGTTGGGGAGATGAGGTGCTTGTGGCGCTTGAATCGCCAGTTAATAAACGCACACAAGCCGATAATGGCAAAGTGGTGGCGGGGGGGTCATGGCTAGGAACCATTCCGGGGGCTGCGGTTGTAGGGCAATTTATCCAGCATTTACAAATAGTGGTAAGTAGCTGGGGAAAAAGCAAAGAACTCTCGGTCCAAGAATTTTGCGAAAATATAAAGTACCCTGGCAAAGGATTAAGATTAGCGGCGGAAATACGTGGGCTGCAAAAAAATAGGTGGGATAATATTTTAGTCACTGCCCTGTTGCGAAAACAGCGAAAAGAATCATTCCGGTACCCGATACAAGGTAAGTATTTTCAAGATATAAAGGATGTAACGATTGAGAAGCGCTATGCGTGATGGCCAGTTTAAACTTGCGATTCCGAAACTGCCCAATGAGGTGGTCTTAGACCCTTACCCTCACTTGGTAGTAAACAATTTTTTACCAAAGGCTTTGTATCAGAAACTAGCGGAACACTACCCGAGTGATGCTAGTATTATTGGTAAAACAAAATCCAGAAGTAATGAGCGGCGCCAAATTAGTGCCGCAGCCTTATTGCGGGACGGTGGAGTTACGATGGAATGGAATTCATTCATAGAATTCTTTGTCTCACAAGGTTGGTGGGAAGCTGTATTAGGGGTATTCACTGAAGCGATCAGAAAAGAGCACTCTCTCATTGAATCTACGGTTGGCAAACCGCTGGGTGAATTTAGTGTTGGTGTTAGGGGTTTAGATAAAGCAGATCTAGTTTTAGACTGTCAGCCTGGAATTAATACTCCGGCATTAAAGCGCAGTACAGTAAGAGGGCCGCACGTTGATAATCCTGTGGAATTGTTTGGAGGGCTCCTGTATTTTCGATTGCCAGAAGATGATTCCGAGGGTGGAGACTTATTATTATATAAGCATCGGAAATCAAGTCCACTATTTTGGGGCAAAGCAGAACTAAGAGAAAAGGATGTTGAGGTTGTTAAGAGAGTGCCTTATGCGTCAAACACACTAGTGCTTTTTGTAAACTCTATAAACGCAGTTCATGGCGTAAGTCCAAGAATGAAAACTAAGCATTCTAGAAGGTTGATCAACATCATAGGAGAAGTTTACGAGGGAGGAGGCCTCTTCAATTTACCCCGAGACCGCTCTTATTTAGGTCGAGTCCAGAATCGTTGGTACCAATATCGTTATGGCTGGTGAATTAAACAAAGTGTTTATCTGCACAAATAACCAGCAACTGCTGGGGGCAAAAGTTGCTAAATACACACTTGAAAAATATGCAGAGAGCTCAGCCCTTTCAGTTGAGATATTAAATTCGGATAAAGGCTCAGAGCTAGATCGTATGGCCGGGAAAAATTATCTTCGTGGTGGAAAGCTACATCAGTTTAGCATTACAGATTTACAGAGTTGGACTTTGCTCAGGTTTTCACCTCCGGAACTTATGAATTATCAAGGCAGGGCCGTTGTTATCGATCCAGACGTCTTTTCTGTTAGAGCTGATGTCAGTAAGTTATTCGAATTAGACATGAAAAATAAGGCAATTCTTGCCAAACCAGGTAAGGGAGAAGGAGTTTGGGCGAGTAGTGTGATGTTATTGGACTGCACCAAACTTAGTCATTGGTCTTTAGAATCAATCGTTGATGGTATGCTGGCTCAGGCCTTGGATTATCGAAAAGTAATGGACCTAGAGGGTGAGGTTGAAATTGTGGGGCAGTTAGGCGATGAATGGAATCGATTTGACCGTATTGACGATCAAACAAAGTTTCTACACACAACTAATAGGCTGACCCAGCCGTGGCGAACCGGCTTACCAGTGGATATGGTAATTGGTCGACCCAAACCTCTTTTTGGAGTTATACCCCGTGAGTGGATTCATGGTTTATTGGGGCGGGGTGCGCCCCGTTTTCATTTAGAACACCCGGATACTCAAGTGACTAAATTTTTCTTCATCCACCTCAAGGCGGCAATTGAATCTTGCGAAATTAATGCTGATGAAGTTCAGAAGGCTGTGGACGCGGGGCAAATTCGCGCTGACGTGTGGGAAAAACTAGACCAAGCTCAAGAGGCCTAAAATCAGCTTCGTTTGCAAGGGCTGAGGAGCAATATCGTGGGATGTTGGGCGAATTGGATTCTCCTCCCCCTGCTTTTTGCTGTCGGGCTCAGGCATTATTTGAAGAAATTCGGAACGGGGTAAGTAGCCCAAAAACAAGAATCAAAACATGGGTAGCAGCTTTGATTTTGTCATTATGTTCACTACCGGCGTTGTTACGTGCCAAAGTCAACACTTTCCAAACAGTACATTACTTGATTGATATAAGGAATTCCACAGGAATTTATGATCGTCGGTCTTCATATGTACTAGAGGTTTTACCAGCCAGTGAGACGCTTAATTTTTTCCATGTTCACAAACCCCGTAATATATTTTCCAGTTGGAGTAAGCGGGATAATGCAGTGTATTTTGAGTCGCTATGGAAAGTCGTTGAGCCCTTTTGGCCAAAGTCAGATCATATTGAGGAGAGTGTATACAAAACGGTCGATCCATTAGTTCAGCGGCATATATTGAGAGCTAAAAACAGTGAACGCCAGACACAGTTCTGGCANTGGTTATTCCGATGGCTAGGGATAAAACGTATGGTTGCTTTAGATGATTCTCGACACACTGGTGAGTTGAGAATGGCTTGTAAGAGGGAAGGGATTGAAACTGCTGCGTACATGCATGCGAGGTTCAACAAATACCATGTTGGGCTGAGTGAGCCATGTTTTGATAAATATTTGGTGTGGGCTCCGATATGGAAGGATCAATTGGAGCATCTGAATTCAGATTACAAAAATTCGAAGATCATAGTTTCGGGGCACCCAAGACTTACTATTAATGGATTTGCGCGTTCATCAGGCACTCCCATTCGTATTTTATGGTTGGGAGAATCTAATATAGATTATAATGAGTTAAATCCTTTTGCTGATGCTTTGAATGAAATGGGGGAGGTAGAAGTATTTTTCCGCGGCAAAAAAGGGGAGGCGAATGAGGGAAACACACCATGGAAGGCAAGCAAAGGTTGGGCTTCGGATGACTCACCAGATTTCCTTCGGTCTCTTGGTGATAACAAAATTACTCTGGTCTTAGGGACACATTCAACCGCCTTGCTAGAAAGCTGGTTAGTTGGCGTTCCAGCATTGATGCTGAATAGCTCGTATGATTATGCATGGCATTTGGTTGAAGAGGGGCTGATCCCAGGATGTTTTAACCCTGAAGAACTGAATGACAAAATCAGAAAAATAACATTNTGGAGTACCAATGAAATCCAAAGGCGAAGAGAAATGATTTGGGGGGCAAATCCCGAGTGGAATCCAAAAGCAATACAAGAATGGTTGGAGTGAACTCNAAAAAAGAATCTCCTCGAGGCTGGCGCCGATTCATACCTCAGCCCTTACGTCTATTTTACAGGCAGCTCCCCATGATCTTCTCTTATCCAAAGGACATAATCGAAGAGAGTGCGGTAAATTATGATGAATATTGGAAAGAAAAACGTGGTGAAAATTTGGGAGAGCTTTCACCTTTCCAGTTGGCCCGAGCAAAAGAGGTTAGGCATTTACTCGAACCTAAATGTTCAGTTCTTGATATTGGCTGTGGTGATGGGGCAGTTCTAAAATATATAAAGCATGAGTTGGATGTTATTCCTTGGGGGGTAGATCAATCTACCTATGCTTTAAAATCTGCCGAATCTTTTGGTATCCGAATACTTCACTTGAACCTAAATGACCCAAGCTCAATTGAGGAACTCCCTGAAGTGGACTATATTATGGCATTAGAAGTTTTAGAGCATTTGCCCAATCCAGAATCCTTACTCCGGGCCTTGGCCTCAAAATGCAGAAAAGCCTTTGTAATTTCTGTTCCCAATTCAGGTTATTGGCTTCACCGCATGCGGTTTTTCTTTGGAAGAACGCCGGCTCAATGGCGCAGACACCCAGGTGAGCATCTCCGTTTTTGGACCCAGAATGATGTTCATTGGTGGGTAAAGGCAATCGGATGGGAATTAGAAGAATTACGATCATATGAGGGGTTGGCGGGTTTGAACCGTATTTTCCCATCCTGGTGTGCAATGGGTATGATTATGAAGGTGAAACCCTCGAGTATTACTAATCAAAAAGTAATATTATAATTTGAAAGTACTGTTTATAACCGGGATTTTCCCCCCTGTAATCGGAGGGCCTGCCTCATACGTTCCACGATTGGGTGCAGAAATCTCCTTAAGGCATGAAGTAACAGTTGTGACTTTGGGTGACGTTGTCGAAGCGGATAATTCATTTCCTTTTAATGTGTGCCGTGTGTCAAAATCAGGGAACGCATGGAGCCGACGATTTAGAACAGTAAAAAAAATTCGTAATGAAGCGCAAGCTGTTGATGTAGTTTTAGTGAATGGTCTTTTTTTTGAGGCCGCTCTAGCATTGCCTCGAACNGTCCCCGTAATAGCAAAAGTGGTTGGAGACACTGTTTGGGAGCGGGCGAGGAATTCTGGAGAAACTCAGTCAGCGATCGACGATTTTCAAAAAAATCAGGGTTCACTCAAACTGCGCGCACTTCATTTTTTTCAGAGCCGGTCTATTTGTTCTTTTGGAAAAGTGTTTACTCCTAGCAAGTATCTAGCCGAAATTGTAACACAATGGGGTGTTGCTGCCGACCGGCTTTCCGTAATACCTAATTCAGTCAAAATTCCGCCTCCCTCTATTCAGCTGCCTGAATTTGACATAGTCTGTGTGAGTAGGTTAGTCCCATGGAAAGGTATAATGGAGCTTGTTCAGCTAGTAATTGAACAAAATTTGTCTCTTTCTCTGGTGGGGGATGGACCGTTACGCGCCGAATTAGAATCCTTTCTAATATCACACCCTAGCAGCAAAGTTGAGATCAAAGGTGCTGTTCCCATGGAGCAGGTCACACATGAAATACGGCGTGGACGTGTATTTGTTTTGAATTCGTCATATGAGGGACTACCGCATGTCGTCTTAGAAGCACAAGCTGCCGGGGTGCCTGTGGTGGCAACACGCTCTGGTGGAACACCNGAATGTATTGAGGACGGGGTGACCGGNTTNTTGGTTNATNAAGGAAACATCGATCATTTGCGGGAAACGGTAGCGGTTTTATTGGAAAATAAATTACTCCGTAAGAAAATAGCTGANGCTGCNTTGGCTCGAATCCAAGCTGATTTTAGTTTTAGCCAAATGGTCGAACGGACAGAAAGTTTAATGGTGAGTGCGGTGGCTGCCAGATGATGCAAAAAAAAATCGGCAACATTTTGCTCATCGGCAAGGATCCGGCAATTTTCGGAAACAATTTGGGCATCGGCGATGCCCTCGAACGACACATTGGCTACGCACATCGATGGCGAGCATCAGGATTTCCTGATGCCGAAATCAAATATATTTGTTATACGGACCGTAGTGAATTTTTCCAGCGGCAGTCGCCTATAGAGGGGTTGGAGTTGATACCCACGAGATCTTTTTGCCGGGCTGCGTATGCATGGGATGCTTGGAGGCAAATTGCCAAACTTGTAGCAAAGGGGTGGACTCCAGATTTGATATCGCCTCAAACACCCTGGGAAGAGGGTAATGTATCGGCGATCGCGTCGCGAAAATATGGGGCGAAATTGTTACCGCAGTTACATTTCGATCTGTTTTCGCAAAATTGGAAGGATGAAAATTGGATGAATCCAATCCGATTTAAACTGGCTGAACGGGTGTTGCGGCAGGCCGATGGAATAAGAGTTGTTTCAAATGTTCTAAGGCAAAAGGCGGTCGATTATTTTCAAAGTGATTCTTCATTGGTTCTTGTATCGCCTGTTCCTGTCTCGGTTAAATCTCACGTGAAAATTTCTGATAGCTCAAAACTAAAGAAGAAAATTGGGGCGTCAGATGCGCCNTTGATCTTGTTTGTTGGGCGGTTTTGCGAACAAAAAAATTTGCCCCTATGGATACGGGTGGCTGGCAATGTTGTTAAGCAAGGCGTTTCAGTCCAGTTTGTAATGGTAGGAGAAGGCCATCTTCTTGAATTTTTAAAGAAACAAATCGNCGAGTTGGGGTTGACGACTTTTTTTTCTTTTCCAGGTAAAAAAAACACAGAAGATCTTATAGACTATTATGCTGCAGCGGATCTNTTTTTGTTAACGTCTGATTATGAAGGATACGGTCGAGTCATTGTCGAAGCAAACGCAGTCGGAACACCGGTTGTCAGTACAAAATCTACAGGCCCCGAAGATCTAATTGAAAACGGTCAGACTGGATTTTTGACCGATTGCGGAGACGAGCAAGCCCTGACTGAACGAGTTATGTATTTGTTGGAGGATAAAAAAACCAGAATTCAAATGGGGGCAGCTGCAAAACAAAAAATGATTCAAGAACAATCCCCTGAACGGCTGCACGATGGCGTGATCGACACGTGGCGATCTGTTTTGTTAGGGGGCAATTAGAAATTTATGATGAAAAATGAGATGAAGAGAATTCTTGTGACTGGCGGTGCGGGATTTATTGGATCGCACCTGGTGCGACGCTTGTTAACAGAGGGATACGAGGTGTCAGTGATCGATGATCTCTCACGGAATGTTAATAATATTCGAGATTTGGTAGAGAATCAGCAGGTTCGTTTTTTGAAAGGTGACATTCGTTATCCGGAGCACATCGACAAGATAATGGAGGGAGTTGATGAAGTGATTCACCTTGCCGCGGTTTGCATCAATCGGTGTAAATCATTTCCTCGAGAAGCCATTGATGTAAATTTGAATGGATCGTACAATGTGTTTGGAGCAGGTATTCGGTACGGGGTTTCACGCATGACATATTTTTCAACGGCCAGTGTGTTTGGAGAGCCAGAATATTTGCCAATGGACGAGCGGCTGCCCCATAAGGCGATGGAACCCTATGGGGCATCCAAAAGTTGCGCGGAACGTATGCTGATGTTTCTGGGCAAAAAACATGAGATGCCTTATGTAATTATCAGGCCATTCAATGTTTATGGAACATTCCAGAGCACGGATGCCTATTATACATCGGTCATCAGCACATTTATCAAAAGGTTAATCAGTGGAATGCCCCCCCGGATAAATGGCTCTGGAGAGCAATCGATGGACTTTACGCATGTGTCGGATATCATCGAGATTTGCGTACGGTTGTTGAAAAGCGATATCGCGAACGAGGATTTCAACGCGGCCCCAGGCAGAGAAATTACCATTAAAGAGCTCGCGTATCAGATTATTCAATTAATGGGGGCTGGCGCCGAGCCAGAGTTCGTTCCTAAGGAAGTCTTCGTGAGCAAACGCCGGGCGGACAATAAAAAAATAACTGAGGCACTGGGGTTCAAGTTTGAAATGAACTTAGAAAAAGGTCTGGCCGAACTCATTGATCACGTACGGGANAACATCGATGAATATTGAAAATCAAGCCTTCCTNGAACAGGTACGGGCGGTGCACCGTCAACTGGTGCAATTAATGCAGCAGGAGCACTCGCGTGACTTGCCTCTTCAGGATTTAATTGCCGACCGCTGGTCACGCGCGGCCCGCCTCGGGTGGGGAAAGGATTCCTCTGTGTATGAAAATGTGGTTATTCTTGGAGAAGTTAAAGTCGGGGGTAACACTTGGGTAGGGCCGAATGCAATTCTGGATGGATCAGGCGGATTGCGAATTGGGGAGAATTGTTCCATTAGTGCCGGTGTTCAAATATACACGCATGACTCTGTGGCACGCAGGGTGACGGATGGCAAAGGGAACTTGGAACAAGCCCCGACCGTGATTGAGGATTCCTGTCATGTGGGGGCGCAATCGGTGATTGGCCCAGGGGTTCGGGTGGGACACCACTCGGTCATCGGTGCGCATTCATTTCTCAAAACCGATGTTCCTCCGTTTTCNATGGCGTACGGCGTACCCGCATCGGTTCGGGGAACGATCCGTTTGAAGGGTGAANTTTTCGAAGTAGAGCACGCAACTACGCAAAATATTGTGGAGCAACGCATCGCCTCGCTCGAGGCGAGGGTTGCGGAGCTGGAAAATGATTAAAACGAAGCTCATTCATCCGCATTACTCCGGTGAGGAGTTAAAGTTAATTCAAGCAGTGCTGGAATCGGAACACCTTGTCGATGGCCCGATGACGCGTGAGTTTGAATCCCTGATAAAAACCATTACTGGCGCGAGATACGCCGTGGCCTGCACTTCGGCAACCACAGGAATGGAAATGGCATTAAGAGTGCTGGGTGTGGGGCCAGGAGATGAGGTGGTGATTCCCGCTTTTACACATCCTGCCACAGGATTGGCAGTGCTGACGGTTGGAGCTACGCCTGTAATTGTGGATGTCGATCTNGCAACTCGCAATACNACTTTGGAGCGGATGCGCGAAGTGATCACCGATAAGACTCGGGTACTTATGCCGGTGTCTTGGGGAGGACATCCATTAAAGGCCAAGCCTATGCTAGAATATTGCAATGAGCGAAACCTGTACTTGATTGATGATGCCGCCTGTAGCTTAGGCACGCGCTGGGAAGGCGCTTCCACCGGGTCGGTGGCGCACTTCACGGTGTTCAGCTTTCATCCCCGTAAAATCATTGCCACTGGAGATGGCGGGTGTGTCGTGACCAACAACTCAGAATGGGCCGATCAGATGGCGTCATATAAAAATTTTGGCACTACTCGGGTTGCAGGCCAGCCGGTGTTCGAATTGGTTGGGACAAATCAACGTTTTCCTAGCATTCTTGCTGCTCTGGGAGTGGCACAGTTAAGGCAAATTGATCGTATCATTGNCCGCCGCAGGGAGCTCGCGCAACGATACCAAATGTTGTTGGCGGGTGTGGCACATATGGAATTACCCATCGAGGAGTCGGGGGCTTTTCATAATTTTCAGACCTATGCTGTGCGACTTGATTCAAAATGGAATCGGGATCAAGTTATGANAAAACTACGGCAGGAAGGCATTGAGGTCCAAATTGGCTCGACCGCAATCCATAGAGAACCTGTATTTCGCGAGGCAAAAATCTCCGGGGATCTTAAGAATGCGGAAAATTTGGCCGACCAGCTATTGGCCTTGCCACTGCACCATAAACTGAAGGAGTCGGATCAGAAATTTGTGGCCAAACGGTTGATGGAGCTTACTCAGTGAATTGGGTTTTCATCTGCGAATCCATCCAGGAAGATCGGCCTGTGCTTGCCGACACCCGGGCCAGAATCCGTGCATTTGCAGACCATCCCGCTATCCACTCGATGAGTGTGATCACGCTCAACTCAGGGGCCGCCCCCTTGGGGCAAGGCATCCAAGTGCACGCGCTACGGCAGGGCCGGCAATCCAGGCTTAGAGTTATTTGGAATTTTTTTATCACTTGGCTTCGAATTGGACGTCTACAGCGAGTGGATGTGGCTTATGTTTATATGTGCCCTATATATCTCCTTTTGTTGTGCCCAATGCGGTGGCTACTAGGTATCAAGGTGGCTATGTGGTATGGGCATACTTCAGCCAACTGGTTCAACCGATTCTTGATCCGGAACTTTTCGGATGTTTGGCTTACTTCAAACCAATCGATGGCCACCTTTAAATCTGCCAACCTGCGCCTCGTGGGTCATGGAGTGGATCGAAATAAGTTCAATCCGATGAATGAGCGAAAAAAATTTGATCTGGTCACGGTAGGTCGAGTTACGCCCGTCAAGAAAATCGAAGTTATATTGGATGCGCTTGAAAAATGCCGGTCCCTTTATGGCCGAAATTATACGCTAAACATCATCGGCAAGAGCACGGGTCCCGGTGACTCTCAATACGCTAAGGAGATTAAGAGCCGGATCAACGGAGCTGGGCTTCAAGAATACGTCACGTTTTCAGGTGAGATTCCACATGAACAATTGCCTGCGGCTCTTAGATGTTGCCGGGTATTCGTGTTCACCGTGCCTGGAGGCATAGGTAAAGCTACACTCGAGGCGATGGCATGTGGGTTACCTTTGGTGATTGCTTCCCCCGGTGCTGAGGATTTTTTTGACTACGGTTTGGAGGACTGGTTCATTTGCGCAGAGGATGCGCACTCGGTTGCTAATTGTATAAATAAGGTGTTGCAGGCATCAGAACCTGAACTAGCCGAAATCCACCAAAATATGGAAAGACTCATGCTTGAGCGCTATACACTTGATAAGTTTGTGGATCGTGTTGTGGGAACGTTGAGCTGAAAATGGAAATGAATAATTTTGCTTTAATCGGGGCGGCCGGATTTATTGCCCCACGACATATAAAGGCCATCCATGAAACGGGTAACAAGCTCGTTGCGGCTTTGGATCCGCATGACAGTGTGGGGATTTTAGATCGCTGGTTCCCGGATGCTGCCTATTTTAGAGAGCCTGAACGGTTTGATCGATATCTCGAAAAATGTCGTCGTCAAGGTGATGGAGCTGTAGATTATGTCTCAATTTGCTCTCCTAATTACTTACATGATGCACATATTCGGATGGCATTGCGTGTGGGAGCGGATGCAATATGTGAAAAACCACTAGTCTTGAATCCATGGAATCTTGATGCGTTAAGGGAGCTTGAATCAGAAACTGGAAGGAAGGTATGGACGATTTTACAATTGCGAGAACACCCCACGATAATCAACCTGAAACAACAAGTTGAGGGCTCTAGCAAACACCATACAGTGAATTTGACCTATATTGCTCCTAGAGGAAATTGGTATCAATATTCATGGAAGGGAGATTTCGAAAAAAGCGGCGGGATAGCTGCCAACATAGGAGTTCATTTTTTTGACATGTTGCATTGGATTTTTGGAAAACGAATTTCAGTAGAACTATCCGAAGCGTCTGAAACAACATGTGCGGGGCGGCTTCAGTTTGAAAATGCGGAGGTGGATTGGTTGCTTTCAATTGATCCTAAAAGATTACCACGTTGTTCGAGTGAAACAAGAAACACTGCCCTTCGTACGTTGTTGGTGGATGACGAAGTGATTGATTTTAGCACTGGATTTGAGGGATTGCACTCGACTGTTTATCAAAAGATATTGGAAGGCAATGGGTTCGGAATTGAGGATACGCGAGATTCCATTGAAACGCTGTATGAGATCGGCATGCAACACAATAGATTAGAAGCTGCTCATGACTAAAAATGCGGATTCATGGTGGGCGGACAGCACTGCTGTTATTGAAAAGGGTGCAATTATTGGTGGAGAAACACGGATATGGCATTTTTCTCATATATGTTCAGGTGCTGTTATTGGGCGTCAATGTACTTTAGGGCAAAATACATTTGTTGCGAATGAGTGCACAGTTGGTGACCGTGTAAAAATCCAAAATAATGTGTCGCTGTTTGCCGGGGTACAGCTGGAATCAGATGTGTTTATCGGGCCATCGGTCGTGTTTACAAATGTTACCAATCCGCGGGCCTTTATCGACCGCAAAACCGAATTTAAGCAGACAATCATCCAGCGAGGGGCAACCATTGGTGCCAACTGCACGATATTATGTGGTAACACGGTGGGGGAATTCTCCATGGTGGGGGCTGGCGCCACCGTGACTAACACAGTAAATCCCTTTGCATTAATGCTGGGCGTCCCAGCACGACAGGTTGGTTGGGTAAGCCGAAATGGTTTGCGATTAAATCTTCCGTTGTACGGCCACGATGAAACGGTTTGCCCTGAAAGCGCTATGCGCTACCAATTGGATGGGGATTGCTTGAGGGAAATTAAGAAACCTTGAAATTAGGGGGAGTAAGCCACGAAATACTGTATATCGTAAATGCCCGTTTGCCGACGGAGAAAGCTCACGGTTATCAAATTTCGCAGATGTGTCAGGCGTTTATGGAAAATGGCCATAATTTGAAGCTGTGGCATCCATACAGGAATAATACTCGAGATCTGGCAGGGCAACAATTACGCCAATACTACGGTCTGCGGGTGGATATAACCCAATCAGAACTACCCAGTATTGATTGGCACAATTCATTTGGTCGTTGCGGTCGGTGGGCCAGTTTCATGGCGCATTATGTTCAGTCTCAAACATTTTACTATTCCGCTACCCGAAGGCTGAGTAGGGAAACTAGAGCTGATACCATTTACTTGAGGGATGGAGATTTGGCAGTGTGGCTCGTCGAGCGAAGACCGGAATTCCAGAGCAGGATGATTGTAGAGCTGCATCATTTGCCACGCCGGCAATGGCGCCGTGCGGGGTGGGCTGCGTCACTGAAGAACGTGCGGCTGGTTGTTGCCCTTACTCGTGCAATGAAAAATGATCTGATGAATTTAGGGGTTCCCGAAGGCCGGATTCATGTGGCGCCGGATGCAGTAGATTGGGAAACATTCGATATATCGCACTCACAAAAGGAGGCCCGCGACGAATTGGCCTTGCCGCAAGAAAAAAAGATAGCGGCGTATGTTGGAAAGTTTCATACCAACGGAGAGGAGAAGGGGATCCCGGAAATCATACAGGCAGCGGGCATTCTGCAGAAAACCCAACCAGAATTGGATTTCTATTTTATTGGTGGGCCTACATCCCGTGTAGCTCGGTATCATGAAATAGCCGTCAAGCACGGTGTTGAAAAATCGCGGCTTATATTCCGGGGGAAACAACCAATCCAACAAGTGCCCCTATGGTTGAAGGCGGCGGATGTCCTACTTATGCCGCACCCCAAAACAGACTTTTATTCAAAACATGTATCCCCACTGAAAATGTTTGAATACATGGCCGCACAGAAACCAATAATTGCATCTAAATTGCCTGCCATCGAGGATATTTTGGAGGGTGGCAAGACAGCTTATTTAGCCAAAGCGGGAGATGCTTCAGACCTTGCACGTATTTTGAGTGAAGTTTTCGCCGATTCACAGAGGGCTGCAGAGGTTTCGCGTGCGGCAAAAGCGAAGGGACGAGGGTTTACTTGGGCTAATCGGGCTCAAGGGATTTTGGATGCTTACGAAAAGATAGAACCATGATCGCATATCTTGTTTACGGCGGTCTTGCCATCGGTTTGGCAAGGTTTGCCGGGCAGCGATCCCGTTTCGCTATCGGGTTGCTTGCCGTAGCCATAGGACTACGTGTTGCGTTTGGTTTCTTTGAGCATTCGATTGTGGTTTTTGATGATGAGCGGTTCTATATGGAATCCAGTGCCAAGTTGAGTGTTGACTGGATGGGTTGGCATGAAAACCGATGGGCGAAAGTCGCTTCGATTCACAATCGGATTTTTGGTGAAGTCCTTCACCCAATGCGCGCGCTGAACATATTCCTCGCAATCGTGATGGCCCTGTTGATGAGAAGGATTGCCCGCTTATTACATGCGCCTTCTAAAACCGAGGAGTACGTCTACTATTTCGGATTATTCGGACCACCCATGTTGTTTTTGGGCGGCAACATCCTCAAGGAACAGGCTATGGCGGTGGTGCTGGGAATAATCGTGCTGGGGTTGGTAGAGCGTGGCCAGCGCCGGCCCTGGATTCTGACGCTTGGATTGATATGCCTCTGGATTGTGCGGTCTAAGCTATTGCCGATTGCAGTAGCGGGGATCTTTATATTGGGGATTTATACGCATTTTGATTTTTATAGAAAGGCTAGCCTGAGGGTTAAATTGGCAATTGGAAGTGCGTCGGTTGTGTGTGTGTTTTTGTGCTGCACGGTTTTTGGGCACTTACTCATTTACTCAGCGGTTGGAAAGTATGTAACGGCTTTTATGGGAATGCCATCTTATGAAATGAGTATGCAGGACTTACCGGCCTTGCACTCAAGTACTGCCAAAGTAGGGGAGTGGCTCGATAAAGAGAATGCCTTTACGCTGCGCAATTTAGGGGTGCTTAGTGTGCGCAACCTGTACTCTCCAGGGTTGTGTCAATTCATCGCCGATCCCTCTCGTGAACAGGGCCTCTATTGTTTTGCTGCTAATATTTGGTGGTGGGTGGCACTGCCTTTTTTTGTGGTGCGGCTTATGAGCACACATGAAGTTCTGTATCGCCATCTGGCGGTAGTGCTAGTTATTGGGGCTATGTATTTGATCGCCACGGCCACTGATTTAACTGTATTTCAGCAGAGCTGGAGGTATCGCTGGGCCATATGGCCGGTATTTTTTACGGTTGCCATCATTGGCCTGCTAGAGCCGTCCAATTGGAAGATAAGAGTTAATTTAGTGTGGTGGACTAGTGTGACGGTGTTTTGCGCAGTGTATTTTTGGTGAAATTGAGTGCTTCAAAAGCCATCTTACACGTTATCACTTCCATTGCGCCAGGAGGCGCAGAGAAGCATCTGTTAAGCTTAGCTCAACAGCAAGTGAACGATGGTTTACGGGTGAGGGTAGTTAGTTTGCTGGGCGTAGAAAGCCCACTGCAAGCGGCATTTGAGAAGTGCGGTGTATCAGTTATTTCTCTGGGGTTGAGGTGGTATGGTCAGTGGGGGCCTGTGAAGCAGTTGCGGCTGGTTTTGGTAGACTTCCAGCCCGATCTAATTCACGCGCATTTGCCCCCCGCGGAATTATACGTGAGGCTGGCATTGTTAGATCGCGACTACTCAAAAGTGCCGTTGATAATCTCGAAGCACAATGACGAGCGCTTCGCTCCTATTTTTTTCGAAAAGTCTCTTTCCTGCTGGGTGGCTAAACGGGCCCAGAAAGTAATTTGTATTTCGCATGCGGTGGAAAAATACTGGAGCGAGCGTAATGTGCCCTCTGACCCTACACAAGCTTGTGTCGTGCATTATGGGGTGGATGCTACTTCGTCGGGCGAAGGGGAAGAATTGCGACGGCTATGGGGCGTGGATTCGTCTGTGGTTTTGTTCGGGTTTGTCGGACGGTTGGTGCCTCAGAAAGCACTGGAAAATCTTTTGACCGCGTTTACCCAGCTTGAGCATCCTGATGCTCGGTTGGTGCTGGTGGGGGATGGACCTTTAAAAGGTTGCCTTGAGCGACAGGTGCAATCTACTGGCATGCTTGAGCGTGTTCGATTCACGGGGTTTCGGGAGGATATCCCAAGCGTGATGTCTGCCGTGGATGTGTTAGTCCTGGGCTCGGATTACGAGGGCTTTGGGCTCGTGTTGCTGGAAGCGATGGCGGCGGGCAAGCCGGTGTTGGCTACACACGTGAGTGCCATACCCGAAGTGGTGGTGGATGGGGAGACGGGTATCTTGGTGCCCCCGCGCAATCCTCAGGCCATGGCCACGGGTATGGATGCTTTGATGGATTCATCGATACGTCAGCGGATGGGGCAAGCTGCGGCCGTTCGCGTTCGGGAGAAATTTTGCCTGAAACGCATGATACAGCAGACACAGCGAATATACGATCGAGTGCTTAATTCATGTGCGGCATAGTGGGCCATTTTAATGGGGGTGGCGGCGTGTCTGTTTCATCAGGTCTTCGAAAACTCCAACATCGTGGCCCCGATGAGGTTAGTGAAATTGAATGTGGGCATGGTCGAATGGGTATTCGCCGATTAGCGATCGTGGATCTTACGAGAGGGGTACAACCGGTACTGAGTGAGGATAGTCGGGTTATGGGGGTGATGAATGGGGAGGTTTACAATCATGTGGAGTTGGCGGTGTGGTTACGGAATAAGGGACATGATTTGAGGTCGCGGACAGATGCGGAGGTGCTGCCGCATTTATATGAGGAATATGGAGATCAGTTTGTCGAAAAGTTAAGGGGAATGTTTGCGTTAGCGATTTGGGACTCCAAGAATGAGCGTTTATTATTAGCCCGGGACAGATTTGGGAAGAAACCGCTGTATTATTTTCAGTTAGGTGACGGCATCGCCTTTGCCTCTGAAATTAAAGCGCTGAGGGCGATGGTGCCGGATGCGGAATGGCAAGTGAGGGAACAGAGTGTTTACGATTATTTATCACTAGGAGTGGTGCCTCAATCTGAGGCGGTTTATGAGGGAGTTGCGCAAGTGCCGCCCGGTTGTGTGATGGTTTTTGAGCGGGGACAGGTGGAAACCAATTCTTATTGGGTTCCCCAGCCAAGCAAGCATACAGCTTGCTTGGAGGTGGTTCGTGAAATGGTGCAAGAGTCTGTGCGGTTACGGCTGAGAAGTGATGTGCCGGTGGGTGTGTTCCTCTCGGGGGGCATTGATTCGAACGTCGTAGCTTATGAGGCGTCTCGTGAGACAAAACGGGAAGTAGAAACGTTTACTGTGGCCATGTCGGAGAAGGGGTTGGATGAATCGACGATAGCCCAGGTGGCCGCACAGCGGTATGGGGTCAGAAACGAAGTTTTGCATTTGAAGATTTCTCCAGAACGGGATTTAATGGAGTTGGTGAGGCATTATGATCAACCGTTTGCTGATTCCAGCGCACTGGCATGTTGGGCGTTGGCTCGAGCGGCGGCTCAAAGGTTGAAGGTGGTGTTGACGGGTGATGGCGGTGATGAATTGTTTGGAGGCTATCGGCGCCATTTGGCGGCGTATCGTTTGGGGCAAATGCAGGGAGTGCCACAATGGTGTTGGCGTGGATTAGCAGCGATAATCCCTCGGCGAAAACGACGGTCTAGCTTGGGATTTGCACGACGGTTTGCACGCGGTGCAGGAGCTACGCCCGCCCGGCGTTATTTGGAGTGGTCTTCAGATTTGTTGTTGGATGATGAAAAACGAATGATCTGGCAGGGCGGGAAAGTAGCAGCAACGGAGGGTTGGATCGAGGCACAAGTTGAGGGGAATACCTCGTTGTTGCGCCAGCAAATGCAGCTAGATCAGCGCGTAAATTTGTTGAGTGATTTGCTGGTGAAGATGGACATGGCCACGATGGCGCATTCGCTGGAGACTCGATCACCGTTGCTGGATCATGAGTTGGCCGAGTACGCCATGGGTTTGACGGATGGAGAATTGCTGCGAGGTGGGGTGACCAAAAGCGTATTACGCCGGGCTTATGCGGATGTGCTGCC
>PATZ01000027.1 GCA_002712575.1 Methanobacteriota archaeon | reverse complement strand
ATCTAAAAATTTCTTTATTTTTTGCCTTAATCTTGTAGTTCTCATATCTTTTACCTCTTTTCTATTTTATTGATCTTTCATGATACTTTACCCATTCTTCTGTCGCCCATTCTGAAAGTGGATATTTTTTATCAATCATCCCACTTTTCCTGACAACTCCAATTCTAACAATGGAGTCATCTGATTCCAAAAGCTCTGCTACATCATAATTAGGCAAAATATTTTTTTTACTCAGCCACGAATATATTTCAGCAGTATTTCTAGGTTTTTTTGTTAAGTATTTTTTGATGGAAGTGCGTAAATTATTATCACTCATATCTATCAACCAAGTACTCATACACTCCGCATAAACGAAGCATATTTAGGAGGAGAGCGGGGGGTAATATAATGGTTATGTATGTTATTATAATATTTGGTTACATATTGTTTCATTAATTAATACAATTATGATGAATAAATTCTATAAGTATAGATATAGATATATTTTCCACAAGAAATATGTAACTAAATGTAATTATTAAAGATAATTTTATACATATAATCTAATTAGATTAATTTAGAGGAGTACATTAGTGTCGTTTGATTTCAAAAAGTCAGTAAAAAAGGGTGCAAAAATTACACCTAAAAAAATAAGAAGTAAGTACAGACTTAGATTAATGAATAGACTAGCCGAGAGTCAAGAAACTGTGAGTGAATTGGCTAAATCAGTTGGTCTAAGAATGCCTCATGCATCAGCAGAAATAAAACGAATGAGGGATGAAAAATTAGTTTCTAGTGATCTAGAAATAGGGAGCAGAGGTGCGAAAATAAGGCTTACGGAAGAAGGGATTAAAGTACTACAAATGGATGAATGGTATAAGGCAGAAGAGGCTTTGCCGATACCCAAAGATAATGATAAAATTTGTGTACTTTATAGGGAAGGAACTGATATACTTTTTGCTTTTTTACAACAACCCGAAGAGATGTTAATATTAGTCCCGGATAGATTGCCAGATTCCAAAGGAAATGAAGGGGTGTCATGGAATTGGGCTAAATTGAATCATTCGGATTTGAGATGGTTTGATTTAAATGAAAAAACTATCAGCATGGAAGAGCCAGAAATACTTGATCCTCAGAATATAGAATCCTATGGAGATAACAATCAAATTATTGGGATTGCAAGAGGGAAATTAATACAGGGAGAAAATGTTGTATCTATATCAACAGGAGAATGGTTTGGGCAGCCTGATTTTAGATCTAATTCTCTATTGCCAGAGAATATTTATCATAGAGGTTTGTGGTCTCTTGGAACATGTCACCAGCTTTCTCCAATTATTAAGCCTAAAGACGCAATAGTGGCAATAATGGATGATAACTTATACAAATCTATGTTACTAAGAATAGCCAAAAAAAATGCATTATTAATCGGTGATTTAAGAGGTGTTTCCTCTGTAGAAAGTGTTTATCCTTTGGATGTATTGGATTACTGGATTGAAATTGCCCATCCAAGAATTTCGAACCAAGAAAAGAGGAAGCGCCTGGTCGCTTTAAAAGAAAAGATTTCTACAAAAAAAAGAATAAAAACCTCAGACTCTACATGGAGGAAATTTAGGAAAGATTGGAATGATGTAATATTTGATAAAGAAGCATTTTCCAAGGAAATGGAAACTAGAGGATTGGGTAAAAATGCTGTAGAATCGATTGTGCAGTGGAGTGTGTCACTGGATAATAATTTACAATTAGTAGTAGATTTAACTGAAAAGATTTCAAGTGAAACGATGCTAAAATTATCATTTTGTGACAAATTAAGACTATTAATAATGAAAGAGAATGATATTTTTTTCAAAAATTTTGATATGTTAAAGGTTGACAAAAAAAGATCTTTGCCATGGTTGGAATTTGTCACTAAAAGAGGCGAAATATTGCCCCTTAAATTAATTGAAGACGGGTATAAAGAAAGTCCTCTGGGAGAAAATGTTAACAAAAATATAAATCCCTGGAATCTTTTAGGGTTAAAAATAGAAAGTGACTTCGTAAGTGAGGAATTTGAAGAAGAGTATTTATCGGTGATAATGTCATCAATTTCTCAATATCCATTAGGAGATGAAAGTTGGGCTAATCAAATGGAAGCGAGATACCCATTGGCTGCTTGGATAGCTTCTCCAGATAATGGTAGATGGCCTAGATGGCAAAGATTGAGAGAACGCATAGATCCTGAATGGTTAGCGCTACTAAATCTTGATTTCTTACCTATTGAAAAGCTAGTTGAAATATCTGATGAGGCTCCAGATTCAGTTCTTAATATGTTCTCAGATAAATTAAAAATAAAATTGAGAGAAGATTCTGATATTTTCTTAAGAACGAGACCCATTATGGAATCAAGAAAAGCTTCCAGAGGAGTATCATGGATTGCAGCACAATTTTTATCTAATGCGCCATGGTTATCAGAAAATACATATGTAGATATGTTAGAATGGTCCATAGACGCATGGTTAAGGAATCCTCCAAAAAAATCTCTTGATGCGATTAAAGGAGTTTATTGGTTGTTCACAAAAGAGAATAATAATTTGATAGAAATAGATGAATTAATGTATAAAATAAAAAATAAAAATAAAAAATTGGACGACATGAATGAGGTAAAAATATGGTCAAATATGTTAGACATGGTATTGGATAACAAAAAATTAGATGGTGATGAAATAAGAATGATAGTTGAAAAAATGCCTTCGGATTGGTGGGCGGTCGAATCTCAAAACATTTTACTTAGAGGAATCCGTTCTGAAGATGGTTTTAAATGGATTTTAAAGGAAAACGTGCCATGGTGCTCTACTATATTAAGACCCAAAGGAGAGGAGATTGATGTTCCATTACTATCTGCAAAAAAGCATCCTGGGTGTGATTTCACTATAATTAGTGAAATAGAAAGAATAGTAAATAATTCAACCAGTGAATCAATAATGGACTTGTATGACTCAATAAATAATTCTATTAATCAAATATCTCCAACTTCAGGAAGAACACATGAGTTGGTTGGTTGGTTGGCACAACCGATAGAAAAATGGCCTTATTTCTCCAATGATGAGTTATTAAATGGCAATATTGAAATTACAGAAAGAATCTTAAAAAAGGTTTCTGGTTATGATTACGACTATCAAGAAAGTGGAAAATAATTATTTGATTATAACCGAGACGTTCTTGAAGTAGGAGGTAGAGCACTAAATGCCCAAGCGGCAACACCGTGATGACGAAACCACCACGCCGGAGGACTAGGATGATTTATGGTACCACGTTTGGGAAACCACTTGTCGAAGACCATGAAGACCTATTAGGGATGAATTATGGAGCAAAACAAGTGGCTGGATTGTGATAGGTCCCCTGAGGACTGAAAGGAATGAATCAAGGGACTACCGCATAGTCCGACAGACGTCCCGAGGTGGGTCAGGCGCCAGAGTAATATACCGTGAAGGTAGCCGTTACACCTCGGGGCACATAATAATTGATGAATATCCGTAGTGATTGAAATGCATAATTTGGGACTTATTGGAGGAACTTTTGATAGATTTCATGCTGGTCATAAAAAATTAATAGATAATGCATTGGAAAAATGTAATAAGATTGAAATTTGGATCGTATCTGACGAAATAGCTCAGAAAAATAATCCATTAACAATGAAATGGGAAGATCGAAAAGACGATATAATTAGTAATTTGGAGAAGAATGTAATAAATAAAATTAAATTTGGAACATTGGAAAATGAATTTGGCCCCGCTCCAAGACATCCTGATGCAACAGCAATTATTTGTACTGTTGAGACTGCAGATATGTGCGTTGAAATAAATAAAATGAGGAGGGAAGAAAAGCTAGATGAATTAGAAATAATTGAAGTGGAGCATGAGAATGCTTGGGATGGTGTTCCAATATCAAGTACTAGAATAAGAAATGGTGAAATTAATAGACAGGGAGAATCTTGGATAAGCTCGTATTTCAGCTATTCAAATAATGATAAGGATACAGAAAGTCTAGTGATGACAGAATACGCAGAAGAAATGCTAAAAAAGCCCTTTGGAGTACTAATAGATGGAAAGGAAGATGATTACACTTATGCTATGAAAATTTTGATAGAACAATATTCAAATGAAAATATTCCACTAATTACTGTTGGAGATGTTACAACTTTAGCATTACAAGAACTGGATCATTGTGCAGATATATCCCTTATAGATGGAAAAACAAAAAGAAAAATATGGAGTCAAGCAACAAAGATTGATATTGATAGATATGATAATTATTTCAAATGTGTAAACCCTGCAGGAAGTTTAACTAAATCATTGCTTAGTAGTTGCAAACTAGCATTGGAAAAATGGTTGATTGATAAATCAACTAGTATCATAGACGTAGAAGGAGAAGAAGATTTAGCCCCTTTGATAATTCATTTAGTTGCCCCTTTGGGAACTGTAATAGTTTATGGGCAACCTGGGAAAGGAGTTGTAGTTAGAAAAACCGAAGAAGAAAGTAAAGAAAGATGTAAGGATATATTATCCAAATTTATTTATTCTTAGCAATATTATTCGTAATCAGCGAATATCAAAATCCCATATCCAAATGAGATTAAAGTTATCATAACAGAGTAAACACCAGGATCTAGCCATGTTTCATTGAAAATACTCCAAAAAAAGTAGAAGATGGTACCGGAAAAAATTAGCCATGAGCCGAGAGTGGGAAGATAACCATCTTCCATTGAAAATAAATTATCAGTAAAAGAGGTGATATCTAATGAAATAGATTCCAATAATCCATTGTCTTTGCCTAATGCATTACGCATACCCATTAAACCCAAAAAACAAAATGACAATGATACTAATAAGAATATTAAATCATCTAAAACTAAATCTGTAGAGTTGGTATTTGAAGCTCCTGAAAGGAAGAATCCGTACCACAGGGCTTTCTTTCCTGAATATGCTCCGATTGTCAAGTTAACTACATTTAGAATTAATCCCCATATACCTAGAACTAGTAAAATACGTGAAAGAGTCATACTTGGCCTAAATAAAGAGGCTTTCCATTCTAGCGCATCGTCACTCATTAATTGCTGCGAATTACCCTTTTCGTATAATGATTATCAATAGTCATGAAAGACTATAGTTTTGATTGCAGTTTGTATTTACCAAGAGCGGCTTCTGATACTAATGGTTCATTCTCACTCATTAAAGAGATACAATCTACTGCTTTGGGGACAGTTAAATTGACTTGTTTGGTTCTTCCTCCCCTTCCTTTACTTACATTTCTGGCAATTATAAGACCTAATGTATCTAATTCATTAAGGAGGGAAGAAACTCTGCGAGTAGTAAGAGGTTCTATACTAACTAGAATACAAGCATCTGCATATGTTCGATAAATATCGCCGGTAGAAATATTCTTCAAGCCATTACCTTCATTGAGGCATATCGATAAAAGAACTAATTTTTGATGCAAAGGAAGAGTTTTGAGAACTGGCGTAACTTGGTCATATTCTAATTGACTTTGAGCTATTTTAACATGTCTTGTTTCTACTCTTTCTTGAGAATTATGCTCTGCCTTTTGGACTGATATTCTTAGTAAATCTAATGCCCTTCTAGCATCGCCATGCTCTTGGGCTGCTAAAGCCGCGCATAAGCTGATGACACCTTCTTGTAAAATACCCTTTTTTAGTCCGTCTTCGACTCTTTTAGAAAGGATATTTTCTATTTCTGCTGAACCATATGGATGAAACACTATATCTTCTTGGCTTAGTCTGGAAGTTACTCTAGGATCTAATTGCTGAGTAAAATTCAAATCATTACTAATCCCTATAATACAACACCTAGAATTGGATAAACTAGTATTTAGATTTGTTAAATTATAAAGNAGACCATCACCTGCTCTCGAGACTAAATTATCTATCTCATCAAGTACGATAATATGTACTCCTCCTGCCCTATCCATCCTGTTAATTAAGGTCTCTAAAACTCGATCTGTTGGCCAACCAGTGAAAGGAACTGTNATGTCCCCTCGTTCCTGGAGTTCAGAGGCGATTTGCTGAATTACTCTATACTTGGTATCTACACTTCTACAATTAATTTCATAGGCATGTACCTTTTTACCCAATTCTCTACCCTTTTCCCTTAACTGACGTAGGACATATCTGGTGACAACTGTTTTTCCAGCGCCAGGGACGCCATAAAGAAGCATGTTTGAAGGGATGTGACCATGCAATGCATCTACAAGATTTTTAACCAAAGAATTGATTTCATTTTCTCTGTGAGGTAANCGTGATGGTTCAAAGCCATGATCGAAAATCTTCCTATTCATGAATAGACTTTTCTGGCCAAGAATTTTCTCAAAAATATTCCCGTCCATATTTCACACAACGTCCTAAAAACATACATTGATGCACATAATTAACTTACCAGTTAATAGCGCACTAACATATGTCTTCTGGCGAGTAAGTCAAAGATAATAAGTATGTCTTAAACTATGAAAAAATGATTCAAGTTATATGAGTAAAATAAACATTTAAAAATTGACGAATTATTTATTATTGTTANTGATTTTAAAATCTCTTTCNGCTGAAATTTCTAATACATCTCCATCTTCTAATTGATATACGCCCTTTGGCAAATCTGGCATTGCAAAACCACCAATCGTNTTACCAGAATTAGAAAAATTATGTGTTACTAAAATAAAAGTATCTGGAAATTTATCGGAAAAGTCTCTGACGTCATTTGGAGTATAATGATAGGGGAAATTTCCTATGTCAGGCATTCCCATTTCCAGAATGACTACGTCAGCATTTTTGGCTC
Source organism: Methanobacteriota archaeon (assembly GCA_002712575.1). Lineage (GTDB taxonomy): Archaea > Thermoplasmatota > Poseidoniia > Poseidoniales > Thalassarchaeaceae > MGIIb-O3. Next base: position 12,383 of record PATZ01000027.1, on the reverse strand, counting down.
TTTTTTCTATTTCTTTACAAGGCCCTGAGTCGCCACAATGTAATAACACTAGCCCACTACTATGCGTTAATTCATAACCATGAGGATCTGTTTCAGGAGTATGGCAAACTGGAAATCTTGTAAATTTCCAATTAGTTCCGATCAAATTTATTTCTTCGTCTTCAATCCAAATAGCAGCTTTATCAATATCTTCTAGGCTGCCCGGAAATCCAACATTACAAAGATTTGATAATATTTTCTTTCCACCAGGCCTTAGATAGATACTTGGTATTTTTTCTTGATTTCGGTCAGAAATATATTTTCTTTCTAGTAAAAAGAAGGGAAATCCGAATGTGTGATCTGCGTGCCAATGTGTAAATAATAAGTGTTCTATACTGGAAATATTGATTCCTTTGCGACGTAGTTGAGGGATTAATGTCGGAGGAGTATCAATCAATATTTTTTCATCGATTAATGTAAGAGAATGAAGCCTACCACGTGGAGCGAAGGCGTTGCCAGTTCCTAAGAAGTCAATGCGAATCATAATTATCAACTGCGTATTCGAGACCTGACTTAATAACTTCGATACCTATGAATTTCATATCTTCTTCCGCATCTATTNATAAACATGTTTTGACTCGGAGGGTTGCTTAAGTTGAGGTTTTATAATGTCTGCCGATCGTTCAATTCTTATTATATATGGCTCTCAGTCGGGAAATTCTGAAGAAATTGCTATTCAGACAGGACAAGCGGCCATTGAGCATAATTTGAATCCCACTGTAAGGGCGATGGATGAGATAACAATAAATGAAATAATGAAGGAGACAAGAGTGCTTATTTGTTGTAGTACATGGGGAGATGGTGAACAACCTGATAATGCAGAAGATTTATGGGAANCTGCAAATAGCGAAAACATTGATTCGTTAGATAATATGCATTTCTCAGTACTTGCTCTAGGAGATTCATCATATGATTTGTTTTGTGAATCAGGGAAAGAATGGGATAATTGGTTTGAGTCAAAGGGTGCAACAAGAATACATGATAGAGTTGATTGTGATGTAGATTTTGAAGAACCAGCACAATTATGGTCTGACTCGGTGCTTAAGAAAATGGCTCTTATTGAAGATTTGAAAGAGTCTGTGCCATTAGAAGAATCTGAGCCTGTAGAAAGTGTAAAAATTGAAGAAAATATAGAAATTAAATCTACTAAAAAAGAGAAAGAAATCGTGGTAGAAAAATCTGCTAAATCACAATGGAGTGCTAAAAATCCATACACTTCTTACTTGAATCAAAACTTCATACTTAATGGAGAAGGATCAGGCAAGGAAACTAGACATATTGTATTTGATTTAGGAGACTCCGGTCTAGAATACAAAGCAGGAGATGCGCTAGGAGTAATACCCATTTGTCACCCAGATTTAGTGAATAGTATCTTATCACTGTGTAATTTCACGGGCGACGAAATAGTGGATACGCATTTAGGAGAATGTACGTTAAGAGAAGCATTGACGAAGCGTTATGAAATACATAGGTTATCGAAAAAATGGGTCATGAGATTGGGAGATTATTTGAATAACGGTTCGGAAGGAATTGAGATTAAGATAATTAGAAGAAAAAGAATTTCAGAAGAGAATGGGACGATAATATTAGATTGGCAGGGTACTGGAGATGGTGACGATTTACCATATGGATATGAAGAAGTGGGCTCAATTTCTGATCCTAGTCTTGTANTATGGAATGAATTAGCTTCCAATGGAGAAGCCATGGAGGATTATATTTGGTCCAGAGATTACATAGATGCATTAGGAGATTTTGGCAATATTAATTTCAGTGCACAACAATTAATAGAAGGAATGGACAGATTGAAGCCCAGGCTTTATTCTATTGCAAGTAGTCCAGAATTCGAGCCAGGAACTGTACACCTCACTGTTGGAATAGTAAGATATTCTCATCATGGCAGAGACAAAGCAGGATTATGTACAGGTTTTTTATCAGATATGTGTGAAGTAGAAGAAACGGGCATTGGAATATTTATGTCTCCAACTAGATCATTTGTCTTACCTGAAGATAAAACAAAGGATATCATAATGGTTGGNCCCGGAACGGGAATTGCTCCTTTCAGGGCATTTCTGGAACAAAGAGAGATTGATAATGCAACAGGTAAGAACTGGCTATTCTTTGGTGATTGGACCGAAGAAGGAGAATATTANTACAAAGAAGAAATGGAAGACTGGAAGAAAAAAGGTGTACTAAATAAACATGATTTGGCGTGGTCGCGTACAGGAAATGAAAAGGTTTATGTTCAACATTTAATGGATAAAAACGGAGAAGAAATATGGAAATGGATAGATGGTGGAGCCTATTTCTATGTTTGTGGAGATAAGTCAAGGATGGCAAAAGATGTCCATAAAACATTAATAAAAATTTGTTCTGAACATGGTAATATGGATATCCAACAAGCCACTGAATTTGTAGAGACGCAAATGATGAAAACTGAAAAAAGATATCTGAGAGATGTATACTGAATTTTTAAGGACTACCTATTATTGGAATAGATAGGTAATATCATGTTTCGCCGTGTTCTAATCGCCAATAGGGGCGAAATTGCTCTAAGAATAATGAGATCACTGCGCTGTCTTGATATCGAAGTGGCAATAATATATGGCAAAGAAGACCGTTTATCTTTGCCAGTTAGATTAGCAGATGAAGGAATATATATTCCTCGTAATGATCCATTGGCATCTTATTTGGATATTGAGGCCATAGTAAAGGCNGCTGTAGATATTGGCGTCGACGCTGTACATCCAGGATATGGATTTTTGGCCGAAAATCCAACTTTTGCAAGAAGGTTGGAAGAGGAGGGTATAAAATTTATTGGCCCTAATTCTGAAGTNTTAAAGATATTAGGAGATAAAATTTCAGCTCGTGAAATAATGGCAAAGGCTGGATTACCCATAGCCAAAGGTTCTGAAGAACCAATTACAAATGCGATTGAAGCGAAGAAAATAGCTGAAGAAATAGGTTTTCCATTAATCATAAAGGCTGCTGCTGGAGGAGGAGGGATAGGGATGCAAGTAGTGAATAATGATGATGATTTTGAAAGTGCACTGAATCTTTGTCAAGGTAGGGCATTATCTGCATTTGGAGACGGGAGAGTTTTCATAGAGAAATTTATCGAAGATGCCCAACATATTGAATTTCAAGTATTAAGTGATGGCAAAAGGGCGATACATTTCGGAGAAAGATTTTGTTCAATTCAAAGAAGGCATCAAAAAATAATAGAAGAAGGTCCGTGGCTTAGTGACGAGGTAAGGGAAGAAATTGGAGAAATAGTAGTTAAAGGTGCTAAATTAGTGGGTTATGAAGGATTAGCAACTTTTGAATTCTTAAGAGATGGAGAAGGTAATTTTTATTTCTTGGAAGTTAATCCAAGAGTACAGGTCGAACATACAGTTACTGAAATGATAGCTGGAGTTGATCTCGTAGCGTTAGGAATAAAAATTGCCGCAGGAAAACAATTAACGATAACACAGGAAGAAGTAAAAATTAGAGGTCATGCTATTGAAGTAAGAATTAATGCTGAAAATCCATGGACACTAGAGCCATCACCAGGAAGAGTATGGGAATGTATTTGGCCCGGTGGCCAAGGAGTTAGAATCGATTCCCATATTCATACCGGATATGATGTTCCAGCATCATTTGACTCTCTCCTTGCTAAAATAATCATATGGTCTCCAACTAGAAAAGAAGCTATTAAAAAAATGATTGCCACTTTGGATGAAGTGATTTTGACCGGAGTGGATACCTTAATTCCCCTTCATAAAAAAATCTTAAATGAGGAGGATTTCAAAAATAAAGAAATAACGATTAAATATCTTGAAGAACATCCAAAATTGATTACGAGAGGGGTTTGATGGATTTAGTAATAGTTGGGAGTATGGGCTACGACCATATTCAAACACCAAAAATTCACGGATACGATGTATTAGGAGGTTCGGCAGTTCATGCATCTATTTCTGCGGCATTTCATCTTCCTATGAAACCTGATTTGTTTCCTAGAGTGGGAGCAATAGGNCCAATAGGAGATGATTTTAGAAAAGAAGATTTGCGGTTNTTAGATGAAAGAGGCATAAATACAGAAGGGATTGCAAAAATCCCGGGGAAAACCTTCAGATGGTCAGGAAGATATGAAGGAACAATGGATGATGCTCAAACCATATCTACGGAAATTAATGTTTTAGGAGATTTTAACCCGGAGATTCCTAATTCCTGGAAGGATGTTGATATTTTATTCTGTGCAAATATGCATCCTTCGTCTCAAATAAAGATTCTGAGAGAATGTAGCCCTAATATATCTGTATTGGATACATTTATGTTGTGGATAAAGACAGAATTTAAGTTATTATCTGAAGCACTTAGGCAAGTAGATATAGCCATATTGAATGAGGAAGAGGTTTGTGCCATTTCAGNAGAAGAAATTGTAACAATTGCTGCTGAAAAGATAATCTCAGGAGAAGCTTTGTTTGGAGGATTATCTGCAGGANAAGGACCCAGGAGTTTAATAATCAAAAGAGGAAGTGGGGGCGTTCTAGCATATTTGCCTTGTGGAATTATTTCGCTACCTTCCTACCCTACAAAAAATGTCATTGATCCGACAGGATGCGGAGATGCTTTTGCAGGAGCAATGTTGGCTAATATTGTTGGATGTAACGGTGCGATAGGAGATATTGAAATTATGCGGAATTCGTTAGTTCACGCGACAATCACTTCTTCATTCATAATAGGTGGATTGGGTTCTACTAATCTGATTGATCTGCAGAAGGGAAAATATCATGCTAGAGTTGATAAATATAGAAGAATTGTTGGTTTAGCCTAATTTTCTTATACCTAGTAACTTATTATTTTCAGAAGGATTAGTGGTCTTTCTCATATTTTTAAAATTCAATCTTCTTTGAATTTTCTCATCATTAGAGACTCTGGAAACTATCGAATCTATAATTTTCATTGCGTCATCATTTTCAATATTTTTATTTGTTCTTCTTGAGCGAGAAATAGTACTAGACTGATGTTCTTGATCACTCCTTAATCTTAGATGTTGAGATGTTTGGAATCTATTAGACGGATTATCTGATTGTGTTTTTTTAACAGAAATAGATGAAGGTCTGAATAATCTATTCAGTAATGATGATGAAATACTATTTGGATTATTTTTGATTGTGAAAATATGATTATTTCCTTGGTTTGCATATTTTTTTAATGAAGGNTAACTATCTAAATTTGTCGACTCATAGGAATATTGTAATTCCCTGTTCCTACCTTTGATTTCTTGTTTAGCTCTTGCTTCTTGTACAATTCCTGTTTTACACTCCTCNCTTACTGCCTCTTCATTTGGGCGAGGTAATTCATGTGATTTTTGATACTCAAAATCTGGAGTGCCGTAAGTCTCATATGCCTTTTTCATCATTTGAGAACTTGATATTTGAATCGGTTTATTTTCAATATTATGTTTCTTTTCAATATCTTTAGTAGGAAAAATATCACCATTATGGGAATCTATACTTTGATCAAATAAACCGCCTTGTCCAAACATATCTAGTCCTTCTCCAAACATTTCTAATTGTCCAGCCGCCTCAGTTAATACAGAATCCATTCTATTTTCATTTTTATCAATACTCAATGATAAATTTTCATTATTTTCAGGTATCCTTTGCTTTTCTTTATACCATGGAGGAGGAGGAGTATTCCATGCACTTTCATAAGCAGATTTTGGTGGAATTTTTTCATCCGATAGAGTATTATCNACAGAAATACCGTTGAAGTTCACTTCTTCTCGTTCTAAATTATCATCAATATAATCAAGAGNNAATGATTTTTGAATTGTATTTTTTCTTATATCTGAAGAAAATTCTGGTATTTTATTATTGTTTATTAATAACTTATTACTATGTTTGGTAAAGTTTCCTCCGGCATGAGTAAATGCAGGAAATATTGGCATTTCTTTTTCCAAGTTTTCTAACCCTATTCTTGCCTCATCCATACTACTGCCATGTATTAATCTAGAAATCATGGTTGCTAACCTAAGTAACGAACCTTCGCTCCCGGCGATTAAATGTCTATCGCCTGAATTAGTATCAATAGAAATTATTGGATATCGCGAAAAAATATTTAATGAGATAGCAAGGAAACCNAATGATATTGGAATTAGACCATACGGAAAAGATATAGTTGATAAACCAAGTATTATAGAAATAATTCCTAACGGAACTAGGCCATTAGGTAAAAGCGGAATTGTTAGATGCCTAGTTCTATTAACTGCTGCCAAGGAAAGTCGTAAACCTTTACCATCACTTCTCTCAAGAGTCAATTCACGGTCGGATAGTATTGCGCAAAACGACCCTTTCACCCCAACAAGAGAAAGATTACCGAGTAATTCGGTTTCCCCCTCTCCAGTTGGGCTATTTAGCCCAGCTGAATACATCCAGTTNTGGCAGACTAGTTCATATGGTATAAAATGAATGTAATCATAGGCGTGAAGATTCAGATTTATGTATAAAAAAATATTATTCGGGCACTATACTTTTTGCAGTCCCTATAATCCTCATAGGTTTTGCATCCAATTGAGCCAAAATAATTTGATTATTTTGTTCAGATCTTACCCATAGTGGATTTTCCCATTTAATTTCAATATTGTTTTCAGAAATACTAGTAATTCGGCCAACAACAAATTGCAAATCTGTAGATGCATGAATGATATCATCTTTTTTAATTATTTTTTTCTGGAAAGGTGCTTTATCCAAAAGAAAGGAAGAAATAGTGTGTTTCACAAATACTTCGGAATTGGGGTGAACTATAATGCACCCTTTATGTAATGCTTCTTCACGTAGATTTCTAATTGCAACTCCAACTCTATCTCCAGAATATGCTACTTCAACGTCATCATCCATTACTTGTAAACTTCTGACAATTCCCTTCTCACCTAATGAAATTACTTCTATGTTATCGTGTTTTTTAATTTGTCCAGATTGAACATAGCCAATTCCTACTAATCCAATTCCTTGAACGACAAAATGTTGATCTATAGGCAATATAAGTGATTTTTCACTTATATCTGTTTGATTCATCATGTCAAATAGTAATTCTCTAATTTCATGATTTTCTGGCATAGATTGATATATTTTCCAGTCGAGTTTTAATTGGGAGAAAATGATTCTNATTTGCTCTATATCTATCCAGTTTCCTTCTTCCGGATTGATTATCGCAATTCCTTTTTTTATTCCAGCACTAGCGAATGAGACTAAAATTTCCCCTAGTGAAGAATCTAATGCCGATATCTCTATCACNCCAACTTTAGAAACGTTCAGTACCGATAGTAATGGCCTCAAACTATCAGGATATTTAAGTGGTCTCAAAAAAGATAAAATTCGGGCTTCACTACCTGATCCTTCTTTGAAAACGTAAGATTCTATGTCCCTTGTATCACTTTTTTTAGCTAATTTTCTTGCGAAATCTTCAGAGCCTATAAATGCAACATTGAGAACAGGCATAAGAATCCGACAATGATTCAGTTGTTGAAATGAATGGTCATTATGAACTTATTTCATAGCATCTCTGGCAGATTGGGCTTGATTCCATAATTCTTTCTCTTCAATTGATATTGGTTCGAATTGGGGTATTTTTATAGGATTCATAGATTCATCAATAGCCACCATAAAAAAGAACCCAGAGCAAATTTCATCACCTTCCCACTCTGACCTAGACATTCGACAAGAAGTAACATGTATCCCCGCAGTACGAGGAGAGGTCCAAACAACTTTGGCGGTTGTCCTAATAATATCNCCTTGGAATGCTGGTTTACGGAATTTAAGTGCGTCTACTGAGATAGTTACAAATTCGCGGTGTGCAAATTTCGAAGCAACCATTCCAGCACTTGTATCCATGATNCTAATTAAGTGACCTCCAAACAGTGTATTTAGTGCATTAGTATGACCTGGAAAAACTTCATTCAAGAGTACGACGGGTTCGAGAGAGTAAGGCGTCTCCATGTTCTATCGAACCTTGATGATAAGTCATCATCCTTGAATGCTACATCTAAATTTATCAATTATGAGTGTTTTGATAGATATAGTTGTATCATGATAACCCTTCGCAGAGTCATGGAGCTGCCCTGTCTGAAGTGGGAATCTCTCATTTATCAAGATCCAGAAGGAGGAAAGATAGTGATTTGGCCTCACCTTCCATGTGTTGTTATGCCTAATTCTCTAAGATATAAGAAATGGGACGGTTTAGCACTATTGTATTCTAAAGATGATATAGCAATATTAAAAGAAGAAGATAAGGATGAGATTAAAAGTCCGGGGATCAATGTGGAAGCTGTAATGGCTTCGGGAGGAGTTATGAGTTTACTATTAAGAGATATCCAGAATTTGGATGTTAATGGTCCAAGTATTCCAGACCCTGAGCCCATTAGATTATTGAAGCATGCTGAAAATACAGGTGGGAANCCGATTTATACGATAATACCAGAAATAACTGATAAGAACTGGGAAGCATGGTATTCAAAATATGCAGATAATCAAGTAAAATTAATTAATCTTTTGAAGACTATAAACACATCTAGAAGATACGCAAAAAATCGTCTAAAGGCTTCAAAGAAAGTGGAGATTTCGGATAAAGTGAATTCGGATTTAGGTGCCGCTGCAGCTGCTGGTGCGTCGTGGTGGCTCGAAGAACAAAGAGTCCTTACTGAAGAGTTGATTGAAGAACGTGATAAAAGATTTGCAGCAAGAATAAAGGGTGCACTACATGATTTAAGAGATAGAAGACTTGATGAAAGTAATGATTCCGACGTAACATTATTAGTGCCCGTCCACCAAGCGTACCTTGAACAATTATATTATTCATTGAGTAAGAGTGTTACAGTCGAAAAGATAGAAAGAGGATGAAAACATGGAAGGAGAATCTAACTTTTTAAAGGTACAAACACAAACCTTCAGATTTACTCCTTCTGAGCCTGTTAAGCATGAAGATGCAGTAAATTTAGCAGGAGGAATTAAGGATGGAGAATATTCGATAATTGTTAATGAAAATCCAAAATCAACATTAATTATCGATAAAAATGGATCAATAATTATTCATAATATNTCGAGACAGGAGGTTGCTAAATTAGTAATACAAAGATTTCTTCTTAGTATTGGTATGTCCGATGAAGGACTAAAATGTGAAACAGGAGAATTATTAGTAGAATTTTCATTGGGCAGGGCGGTTTTACTCGAATTAGCAAATGATAGATTTAATGATGTTACCCTAGATAATAATATTAATGCATTAAGAATAGATGCTAAAAGACATGAGTGTCGAATAATATTATTCAGTAATGGTAAAGGAATTGTCCTAGGGCAGAAATCAAAGAGAGTAATTGAGTTGGCGATAAGTTATTGGAAAGATTTACTTGAAAGAGAAGGAACATTGGCTTGAGAAAGATGTTAGAAGATGGTTTTTGGCATGGAGAAATAATGGATCAACATATACATCTAGATAGGAAAAACCGCTACCTGGATGCGATTAATGAATTTGTAAAAGTTGGCGGTACAGCAATCAACTTAGTCCATAAACCTGATTTTAATAATCTTCCAAGAAAAATTGAAGATTATAAAATAGCTTATCTAAATACAATAAATATGGCCAATGAGGTCAGAAATACATTTGACATAGATGTTGTAGTAACTTTAGGCCCTCACCCTGTTTCCTGGGAAAAGCAAATCAAAACCATGGGTTATGAAAAATCAGCTGAATTACACCTAGAAGCAGTTAATTTGGCATTGGAATATATCTCTGATGGAGACGCAGTTTGTCTTGGAGAAGTTGGAAGACCTCATTATCCAGTAAATAATCAAACTTGGAATAAGGCAAATGAATTATTATTACAGATTATGAAAAATTCTGCGGAGGAAGGGGCGAGTATTCAATTACACGTTGAAGATAATGGTAAAAAAACATATTCTGAGATAGAAGAATTACGTAAAAAGTCAAAAATGGTAAAAAAGAAAGTGATAAGGCACTTTGCTCCTCCCAATTTAGACTCAAATTTTACTAATGGAATTAGTTCATCAATTAGTGTAGGCAAAGGAAGTATTGAGACAATAATTAAGACACTAGAAAAATCAGATTCAATTTGGGGCATGGAAACTGATTTTTTGGATGACATGAATAGGCCTGGTGCAGTTCTAGGACCTAAAACTGTACCAAAAAGAACTCAAGAATTATGTAGGAAAATGTGGGAATTAGATTATTCAGATAATGAAATAATTAGTCTTATGAAAAATATTCATTCAAAATGGCCTANAGAGATTTATTAATAGATTCNAATTTTAATTTTGGAGTAAANGTCATGAATCCTCCNATNACAAAAATTAGTATNCAAAGAGCAAAGAAATAAAANTCTCCAANNGGCATTNNGATATTTAATNCATNCTAAAATCATCCTAATTANAGGCCCATTAATAGGNAGAAAAATTANCATNANTAAAATTCCNANTCTTTGCCTAATCATCATNGNTNCTGCGAGATGNNNCTAGCATTTGAATAAATGTGACCGAATTGATTTTGTAAGGTCATGTCNTCGGTNNNATATCGCGCCTGTGGTGAAGGGGTTATCACCTGAGGTTTCCAACCTCATGTCCTGGGTTCAAATCCCAGCGGGCGCACCAATATTAGCAGGATTTCACTACCACATATTGAAACGCTTCTGTCCTTCCGAAAGAATATGTCGAAGGGNANTTCTCCAGACTTAGCCNAGGNNATNATAGTATCATCGATAAGTAAAGATGCATCTGANCTTGGTGAAGATAGACAAATAGTTGGTAGGCANATATGGAGAATTTTACCTTANGTGACNAGATATTGGGAAAGNGCNATAGGTGGNCTNNTAGCGAATATTGGTGCCAGAATATTTGATCTTGTTCCCTTGATTGCCATAGGNATGGCTGCTGATTATTATAATCCTGATAAATCTCAATTNACCGACTCAAGAGTTGAGAGTTTTGTTACACTNGATATAATACCAAATTTNGGACCAATTGATTCNACAGANCTTGGCTTTGGCTTACTTATTTTCTNATCATTCNTCTGTCTTGCAATAACTCAAGGATTAAGCAATCAACTTTGGCAATCAATAGCTTACAAGGCTCAGCATGATATCCGAATGGATGCTACAAAATCTTTGATGGAGATGGAGGCATCATACTTTGAAACTAGGCAGACTGGTAACTTGATGTCTGTTTTATCGGCAGACGTCGCACAATTAGAGGATATAATTTCAGATTCTACTACTAGTATAATTAGGATAGTCACAACTCTTAGTGCTGCCTTTTGTATTCTTTTCTGGATGTCACCTACACTTTGTATGATTCTCTTCGGACCATTATTCATGATTGTTCCTATGGTNATCTGGTTTTCCACTAGAGTACAAAGAAAGTACCGTCAACAAAGAGAAAGTACTGGCGGAATAGTAGCAATATTGGAAAATGTATTATCCGGAATAACAGTAGTTCAAGCATATAATGCCAGCGATTTCGAGAGAATTAGAATTGAGAGACAGAGTGGCAATTATAGAGATCAAGCTATACAAGCAGCCTTTATCAGAAATCGCTTTATTCCTGGATTCCATATAGTAGCTGGAATCTCATTCGGTCTCTTAGTTTCAGCCGGGGGTTGGTTAATGAACTCCGGGCAAATAAGTGTAGGTCAGTTTGTTACATTCTTACTGATATCTACTAGAATGACTATGCCATTATGGATTTTAGGAATGTTACTGAATCAATTACAGAAANGGGAGGCTGCTTCACGTCGAGTTTTTGCAGTCATAGANCTTGAACCTTCAATTTATGATAAGGTGGACGCATTACCTCTTGAAGAACCAATTACCAGTCTATCATTCAANGATGTATCTTTTTCTTATCCCTCTTCCGAGTCTAATGTCCTCAANAACATCAATCTGGAGATTTCTTCAGGAGAATTTTTAGGAGTTATGGGACATACTGGAGCTGGTAAGAGTACAATATTGAAGTTAATAGAGAAATTCTATCAACCACAANACGGACAAGTTCTCATTAATGGCACAGATATCAATAATTTTTCTATAAAATCAGTCAGATCTAAGATCGGTTTTGTATCTCAGGACCCATTTCTTTTTTACGGGACCATTAAAGAAAATGTTTCCTATGCGAGAGAATCTACAGATGAAGAGATATTCAGTGCACTAGATATGGCNGGAGCATCAGAATTTATTTCTCANTTACCAAATGGATTAGAATCAATGGTTGGCGATAGAGGAGTAATGTTATCGGGTGGCCAGAGGGCAAGAATTAGTCTNGCAAGGGCTCTNTTGAATGACCCTGATCTTCTAA
>PATZ01000026.1 GCA_002712575.1 Methanobacteriota archaeon | reverse complement strand
GTCTTCCTTGGGGTAGTTTTTGCGCCAATCTTAGCCGGATTAATGGGCATTTGGGGGCTTTCACGTAGATTAATAACATGGGCAATGGGATATTTTTTATTAGTTATAGGAATACATGCCATACTTACATTTGAAGAAATCTCAGGAGCTTTTGACTTAGGATTATTGGCTCTTCCTTCTCAAATTGGAAAATCAAGTATGTTTGGTGGACTTATTTCACCATTAGCTTTTGATTTATTACTAATTTCAATATTACTTCTAATTTTTCTCGAATCAGGTTTAGCTGCAATTACTCATCTTGAATATGCTATGTCATTACCAGAAGGCTCCAAGAATGATATTGAATATATCAAACAATTCAATAATGTTGTAAATTCAAATCTTATCCACTTGGTAGTAATAATTTCTCTAACCTCTTTTACAACTATGTTAGCACTACAGTTTGATGATTTGTTGGTTTCTTTTGTGGGAATTATGCAAGGTTCTCAATGGTCTGGACAAGTACAAGAATCATTGGAATTACAGATGACTTATGGTAAGGTAATCTCTGCTAGTTTATTCATGCTAGTTGTCGCTGGAATGAGGTACATAATACCGTGGCAAAGAATCTTTGGGTATATAGAAATGAACATTAATAATTTACGTTCCTAATTATTTATGGATATAATTTGTTATTCTTCTGGAAACAAAGTCACCAATGAATGGTGATAAAAATAATAAAAAAATCAAAGAAAAAAGATCAGAATTATGTCCTAAATATTCCCTAAAATAATTTGAAATCAAAGGCGAAGAAAAATATGCCAATAAAATAGAGATTATAAGACAAAATCTATCAATCCAAGGAGTAGATAACATCCCTTGTTCTATTTTCCTCATGGGCAACGAATCTGCTTCTTCCACATTATCGAGATTGCATTTACAGTCATCAATCCATCGCACAAAATTACATTTTTTTGAGAATGGTTTCAATACAACAACCTTCGAGCAAATGATATGTGCGCGGCTATATCAATTAAGAAGTGCAGTAAATGCCCCTCACAATCAATTCTTCATCAAGTGTACAGTGGGCAACATTTGTGCGGAAAATGTTTATCAGATTCTATTAGAAGAAGAGTTGCTAAAGAATTAAGAAAACAATTAATTTTACCTAAAAATGCACGCCATGAAGATGGCTCTCCTTTTAGATTATTAGTGGCTGTTTCTGGTGGCAAAGACTCTGCAGTACTACTTTCAATGATTGTTGATATAATAGGTAAAAGAAGAGATATAGAAATAATTGCTGGTTGTGTCGATGAAGGAATAAAAGGTTATAGAAAACCTTCAATGGATTGCGCTATGAATTTAGCAGAAGATTTGGGTATACGTTTCGAAACTATCAACTATCCTGAATTAGGTTATGAAAGGATGGACTCAGTAGTATCAAAAATGCCTAAAATTGGTGATTTACATGATGAAGCAAATGGTATGATGCCTTGCTCTTTTTGTGGCGTTTTTAGGAGGCAAGGCTTGAATGCACTAGCGCAAAAAACTAAGGCCGATGTGGTGGCTTTGGGGCACAATCTGGATGATATGGCTCAATCAATCTTAATGAACCTACAAAAGGGAGAGATTGAAAGATCCATCAGATTAGCACCTCATACCAGTTCTCCTATAGATGGATTAGCACCAAGAATAGTCCCTCTAAGGTGGATTCCTGAACAAGAGATACATGCCCATGCAGTAATCTCTCATCTTCCATTTTTTCATGGAGATTGTCCACATGCTCCAGGTGCCATGAGACAATTAAGCAGAGGCGTTATTGCAAATCTCGAACAACAAACCCCGGGTGCAAGGCATGGACTTTTACACTCTCTTGAAGAAATTAGGAGATTGTATAGAGAGGGAAAAAAAGAATCTCCAAAAATTAATAATTGTTCATTATGTAATGAAGTAACAAGTAGAGAAATATGTCAAGCATGCACTATGAAACAATGGCTTTCTGAAGTATGATATTACTAAATTATGTGTTCAGTGATTTCTGTAACATCTTGAATCTTTCCACAATAAAAACATCTAATCTCAACTGGATTTTTATCCACAACTACCATCTTATTGGGCAACGGCTCTCTTTCGTTTTGAGTAATACAATTTGAAAAAGAACATTTTATTATATTTACTAATTCATCACTTAAGATGATTTTTCTTTTTTCTGCAACGCTATAATTTCTAATTATTGCTATTGATGCTTCTGAAGCTATAATGGCCAATCTATCTAATTCTTCTTGTACTAATTCTCTATCTTCAATCTTTAAAACATCTTTACGTCCTAACTTATCACTTGGAACATTCATGACTAATGAAATGGGATTTGATCTTCCAGAATCAAGTTTCAGCATTCTTAGTACTTGTAATGATTTACCTCCTGGTATATGATCAATTACTGTCCCATTACATATTGCCGTAACTCTTCTCATTTCAGAATCTTTCATTTAAGCCACCTCTTTGTCAATATCAATCCCTAGACTTTTACATAGTAAAGCCATTCTTGTCGGTATACCATTAAATGCCTGCTCGAAATACCTTGCATGTTTTGTAGAATCTACTGAAGGATGTATTTCATTTACTCTCGGAAGTGGATGCATAATTATCATATTTTCTTTTGNTCCAACTAAATCTATTTTNGAGAGTTTATAGATTCCCGAAACTTTGNCATATTCATCTTCATCTGGAAANCTTTCTTTCTGAATTCTNGTCATATAAATTACATCCGAATNTTTAATATTTTCATAGAGATTATCAGTNTCAGTTACATTACAACCNANTGANAGTAAATCATCAACAATTTCTTTTGGCATTTTTAATGATTCNGGAGATACTAAANTCAAATTGACATTAAATCGTGCNAATGCATGNGANAGNCTATGTGCNGTTCTACCATATCTTAANTCACCTACAAGAACAACATTCAAATCTTTAAATTCATTATGNGATTCTCTAATGGTAAATAAATCTAGCANTGTTTGAGTAGGATGATTGCCTGCACCATCTCCAGCATTCAAAATAGGTATATTNACNGCATCNGCACTATATTGTGCAGCNCCNTGNCGAGGATGNCTTATNACAGCCACATCTGAATAACCATCNACCATNTGCATGGTATCATACAAGGTTTCGCCTTTTGCTACGGATGAACCAGCAGAAGTAAAATTCAATACTTCTCCTCCTAATCTTTTCATTGCAGTTTCAAAAGACATTCTTGTCCTAGTGGAGTTTTCAAAAAACATATTTGCCAATACTTTACCTTGTAATAAGGGCAAATAAACATCCCCTTTAGCAGCAGGCAGCATCTTTTTTGCATTATCTAATAGTGTAATAATTTCCTCATTTGTGAGGTCATCCATNGTTATAAGGTCGCCCATAGTACTCTCTCTTTATGCCTCTGAGAGGGGACACTCCATATGTCTTACTACCAAACCAATTCTAACTGCATAAAAAAACCGATGTCTTGATGTTCGATAGTCTTCCCCAGTGTTATTGATGATAATCAGTCGGACTCCGCTACGCGCGTCTTTTTGTGGAGGAGGGACAGATATAGACTACTTTTCTCATGCTGAGGAAGAAGGTGGAATGGTTGTATCTACAACTCTTCAAAGTTACATACACATTACTGTGAATAAAAGATTTGATGATAGGGTACGCGTTTCTTATTCTAAGATGGAATTAGTCGATAATTTCGAAGATTTAGAACATGAACTTGTCCGTGAGGCAATGCGTATAACAGGAATTACAACGGGTGTAGAAATTACTACAATAGCTGATATTCCTTCTCGAGGGACAGGACTAGGCTCATCTTCCTCGGTTACAGTGGGATTATTGAACGCATTACATGCCTTTGCTGGCCATCATGCTTCTCCAAAACAATTGGCTGAAGAAGCATGTATGATTGAAATAGAAATTTTAAATCAGCCAATTGGAAGACAAGATCAATATGCTGCAGCTTTTGGAGGTATTAATTCCATATTATTCACTGCGGATAGAGTAGAAGTATTGCCTTTAAAAATAAATAAAAATATTATTAAGAGAATGGAGGCAGAATTTTCACTTGTTTTCACTGGCTTATCTAGAAGTGCAAGTAAGATTCTATCCGAAACAAGTGACAGTCTAGAAACCAAATTTAAAAGATTACGTTTGATAAGGAAGCAAGCATTATCTTCAATAAATATGTTGGAAAGTGGTGAATTAGAAGAATTAGGAAAATTACTTGCTAATACTTGGGAATTAAAAAGACAACTTTCTCAAAGCGTAAGTAATGATGAATTAGATATAATTTATGATAATTTAATGAATTTGGGTGCAAATGGGGCAAAACTTCTTGGGGCAGGAGGAGGAGGCTTTTTTCTTGTACATGGATCGCCTGAATTTAGAGAAAAATTATTATTAAATTTTGGCAAAGATTACAAAATTTTGCCTTTAAGATTAGATTCCTATGGTTCACAGATAATTTATAACGCTATTTAACGGGTTTTTAATATGGGAAAATATGTTGCTATTAGTTCAGTATGTACTTTTATGATTATTATTTCTATTTCAGTACCTTGTATTAATGATGCCAAATTAGATTTTTCAAATTTTGAGGATTCATTCAAATCTTCTGAAACATCATTCGAAAAAAATATAACAGGTAATGCGTTTCTAAATATTACAGGCCCTATTGTCATAAATTCAGAATTCAACGCATCTTGGTTTTCCGAGGTTTCAATTCTAGAATCATATGGTACAGATCTTTTACCTAATCAAACAATAGGATTAAGGAAACAAATTGATCAATACATGGGTAATAATGATGGAGTTATCAATTCTAGTGAAATCAATAATTTTAGTGAATTAATAANTTCTTCCAGAGATTGGAATAACTCCTTTCTAGCAGGTTGTTGCTCATTTGATTACAGTCCACTAACTGCAATTGAAAATGAAGTAATTATCAATCCACCAATGGTTGGCCTAGTTAACANTTCCACAGATTCTTGGGGATGGATTGAGTCAGCCAATTTAATTGGTTTAACTGATAATAGAATAACTAGACTTATTGATTTGCCTAGAGAAGGAGCTCTAATTGAAGAAATATCTTTACAGATATCACTTCCTGAAAATTGGGAATTTAGATACAGTGCGATGTCTGAGATAATTCATGGTGAGCCAAATATTTTTGTTATTAATCGAAGCGAATCTCCTGTGGCTTCTGATATCAGAATAACAATTGGTGAAAATTTTCCCCCTTCTCTATCTGCTTCTCGATATCCCTCTTCCTCATCATTTATTTCATTGAATGGNTCTACTACTTTTACTAGTTTTTGCGAGGATAGTGTACTTGAAAATCCAATTCTGGAATGGAAAATAAAAAAGAATAACCAATTAGTAGATACTATACAGAATGCATGGTTNCAATTAAATCCCAGTGAATATAATTTTTCTCACGGTGAAATTGCTAGTATCAGTCTTACCTGTACTGATTCTCACGATACTAATTCTTCTTGGTCTGAAAACATAGTTATTGATGGAATTCAGCCCGAATGGAGCGGTGAAATTTCATTGGATAATGGTAATACCTTCAATAATTTTGATTATTATGACGATGTTTTAAAAGTAGTTTCAGGAAGTGAAATAAGAATAAATATTTCTGCTAATGATGAAAGTAAATTGCCTACAACAATTGAATTATTGACAAATATTTCTGATGGTTGGAGGCAATATGCATCGAATCAAGGAGAATTTTCTCTCACTGTTTCACAGGGTTCGGGAATCAATGGACTACATCTTAGTATCATAGAACGTCATCTTGAAAAAGAACCGACTGAAATACGGATGGGGTTAATTATTACGGATGATGCAGGCAATGCTGTTACAAAAGAATGGAAGATAGAAATAATTGATGGAAATTCTCCAACAATATTAATGGACATCATGGCAAATAATTCTTTAATTGAATTAGATAAATCTGCCAGAGAAGGAGAATTAATTCAATTGATTTTTTCTAATTCATATGATGATTTGGATTCAATAAATAATACTTCATGGGAAATTTACTTAGATGGGCAAATAATTTTGCCAAATACTCTTTGGTCAAAAGAAGTCGAGAAACTAACTCTACCTCAAATTAATGTGGGTTTTCATGAAATAAATGTAATAGCCACTGATTCATCCGGAAATTCTAGGGAGGAAACTTTTCCTTTGAACATATTTCCCAAAAGAGGAGTCGATCTAGAAGTTGTCTCTCAATCATTAACTGGTGATCTGTTTGAAGGAGGAAGTGCATTATATGTTTTACAAATGAAAAACAATGGCTTTGATGATGCAAATGCTAGAGTTTGTATATCTGACATTTGTAGTAAATTTGTTGATTTACCTGGTGCAGAATTAGAATCAAGTACTATTTCTATTATAGAATATGATTTCATAGTACCTAATAATTCAGAATTAAACATAAGTGTTGTTTGGAATAGTGTATCTGCAAATGATAATGGCGTTTTCTTTATTGAGCACGATTTAGAGTCTGAGCCTGAAAATCAATTAATCTTTATAATTCCATTACTTATTATTGCCACAGCATCTATTTTCTTTTTGCGAAGTGGTACATTAACCGGAAAAAGTAAATGAATTTAATCAGGAGACCGGATAGATATTGACTAAAACAATGGACGGATAAGTATGATGATGTTGCCGGACTATCCAGATAGAGTAGTTTCTGAGCATAGGATTAGGGTGGAAAAATTTGCTATATTATGCACTTTATTATTAACTGCTGCTGGGGGTTGGTGGCTTTTTGCCAATCTTGGTAATAATTCAGAAGCAATAATAAAATTTGGACCTATTGTGATATTATTTCTTTCAGCGTTTTGGCTATCGGAACTAATTGATTTCACCCCAAAGTCTAGATCCATAGTCGCTTCATATTGTAATATTCTCTGGTCTTGTATTTTAGCTTTCATAGGACTTCATTATTCTGACAAATCTAATCTCTTACCTCTTCTGATATTATTTCTAATCGTAATCATATTATGGATGATTTCAAACTCTATATTATCGTATAGTTTAGCAAGTAGAAGATTAAGAGGTATCACCAGTATTGCAGGACTCGCAATATCATTGGCTATACTTTCATCGACTAGTGACTTATTTCCTTGGGTTTTTGTCATTTTAGCTAATTCATTTACTATGATACCTGATTTACTATCCAAAGACCCTGATTTCTTAGAGAGGAAGAACTTTGGGAAAGAATTAGATAAGGCAGAGTTAGAAATATTAGAACTTAAATCACTTGGTCACAATGTACAACAAGCTACATCCATATTAAAAATTGCAAGGGAAGAAGGTTTTGATAATCCATCAGAAGGAATGAGGTTGATAGATGATGCAATTATTGATGCAAATAAGATACTGGCCTTTTCTAAAGATTTNGAAGAAATAAGGAATGATNCTTTAATGGCNATAGAAAAGNCAGAATTAGTAACAAAGATACCAAAGAANCCCCGTGAAANATTTGAATTAGGNGATAAAGAATTCGAATATGGTTCTTTCAGAGATGCTGAGATACTGTATAGGGAAGCAAAAGAAATAGCAATCATCATTGAGAAATATTGGCAAGAAGCATCCGATATTATTTCCGTTTCTGAAGGTATGATCGGTGACTATTCTGGGCATCAAATAAAAGACATTAGCGGAATATTAAATTCTGCCAAAGATGCATTATCTAGAGAAGATCCAAAAGAAGCAATACAACTTGCAGAATCAATAAAATATCATATAACTGAGATTGGTTCAATAGAAGAAATTGCAATTAAAACAATCAAAGATGCTGAAGATGCAGTTTCAGTCTTGAGCTCTAGTATCTCAATTGANACCAAAGGAAGAATAGCTGAAGCGAAGGAAGCATTAAAATCAGGAGATTCAGCCCTTGCAAAAGGATTGGCTAATAGNGTTATACGTGAAATAAATTCTACTTCTGAGGCTATGAATAAAGTTCAGAAAGCTTTGAGACAGAGAAAAACATTGGAGTCAAAAATGCCTTCTGGTAAATCAAATTCAGAATGGATGTCAAAATTAGAATCTATAATCCAAGCTTCAAATAAAGGAGAATGGATTATGGCATCTAAAGAATTAGATTACCTAACTAATGCATTAAGGGATTTTGAAGAAGAAATAAAAGAAGCTGATGAACTTCTTTCTTTTATAGAAGAAGAGTGGATAAGTATTCGTAAAAAGTTAAATTCTGCTGGTATCAATGCACANGATAGTGCGAGAATTAGTATTGAAAAAAATATTTCAGATATTACAATATTGATTAAAGAAGGTGAAGTAAAAGATTCTCTTTCATTACTTTCCGAAACAGATTTATTTATTGAAGAAATAAGACGTAGAATTTAATTTTAGGGCAATACATTCATTGGATTTGGTAATATCAATTCACCATTTAATATTACCATTGTCTCCATTGTCTTCAAATAATCCATGCATTCTCGTTAAANCATCGGGTTGGAGTAGTCAGGTTATCTCGTCGGGCTCATAACCCGGAGACCGGTGGTTCAAATCCACCATCCGATACCAAAAATGAANTTAAAATGAAAGTGAAAAATCGATATACTAAGAGGAATATATAATTTTAAGCACTTTCATTTTTAATTAAAGGGTTATTAACTTCTTAATATACTAAACTCCTATTAGNTGNTATCATAGAAGGTGATGAGATGAGTAAAAAAACTGCGAGCGAGAAAGTAAAAGAAAAAGAGATTGTAATAGACGTTGATGAACCTGAATTAACCGTCGAAGATCTTCCCGGTGTTGGTCCAGCAACTGCTGAGAAATTACGTGAAGCTGGTTTTGAGGAATTATTAGCTATTGCTGTGATGAGTCCTTCAGAATTAGCAGAGCAAGCAGAATTAGGTGAAGCAGTATCGGCGAAGATAATTGCAGGTGCCAAAAAGATGGCTAATATTGGTGGTTTCATTAGTGGTAATGCACTACTGGATAAGCGTAAAATAGTTCAAAAATTAACATCTGGAACATCATCACTGGATGAATTATTGGGAGGAGGTTTTGAAACACAATCAATAATAGAGGTTTATGGAGAATTTGGAAGTGGTAAGACACAAATAGGTCATCAATTGGCAGTCAATGCAATTCGACCATTAGAAGAAGGTGGGCTTAATGGCGAGGTATTTTATATAGATACTGAAGACACATTTAGGCCCGAGAGAATAGCCCAGATGGCAGAAGCAGTCGGTATTGANCCCGGTGATGCTTTGGAGAGAATTCACGTTGCTAGAGCATATAATTCTGCTCATCAGATATTACTTGTTGATGAGATAAAAAGAATGGCAAAGAATATCGATGTCAAATTAGTAATAGTAGATTCACTAACAAGTCATTTTCGTGCAGAATATGTTGGAAGAGGAATGCTAGCAACTAGACAACAAAAACTCAATAGACATCTTAAGGAATTAAAACAACTATCAGACGTTCAAAATTCTATTGTTTTAGTTACAAACCAAGTAATGTCAAAACCAGATGCCTTATGGGGAGATCCAACAAAAGCTATTGGTGGCCATATAGTTGGTCATGCAAGTACATTCCGCCTGTACCTTAGGAAATCAAAAGGAGGACGAAGAATAGCCCGTCTCGTTGATAGTCCAAATCTTCCTGAAGGNGAGGCAGTCTTTACAGTGACAGCTGAGGGNCTACAGGATTAACTGTAGGNNCCCACTGTCCTATTAATTNGTAGNAACTTCTTGAAGTTGATCACTTACTTCTCGAATTAGTTTACTAACATGATCTTTAGAGAAAGACATTTTCAGCCCACTTGCAGCAAATAATTCTGTAAGGCCTTTGGTATATCCTAGAGATAATCCATTTTTATATAATCTAAGAGCATTTTCATTATTTTCTTTATGTAATTTCCAAAGTTGTAGGGCGCCTAATTGAGCNATTCCATATTCTACATAATAGAATGGTGCTCCGAACAAATGCCCTTGTAGTTGCCAACCTATTTCTTTTATTTTTTCTAAATTTTCTCCTTCTTTGTTTATGCCATCATAATCTATTTTAGATCCAAATATTCCTTGTATTTCTAACCATTTTTTCGCTCTCTCTGAACGAGTGTGGTTTGGATTTTTATAAATCCAGTTTTGAAATGAATCGATAGTTGCCATCCAAGGCATAAATTGTATAATGCCTTTAAGATGTTTTATTCTTGCTCTTTCTGCATCTTCTTTTTCATAAAATTCCTCCCAGTGAGGATGTGTTAATAATTCCATAGACATGGATGCTACTTCGGCAAATTCTATTGGAGAATCTCTTTCATTAATTAAATCCAAATGCCCTGAATAGAATGAATGAAAAGCATGCCCTGCTTCATGAATCATGGTCTCAAGATTACGTTGTGTCCCGGTAGCATTCATGAAAATAAATGGCATCCTACTTTTCTGTAAGTAATATTGATATCCACCAGGGGCTTTACCCTTTCTACTTTCTAAATCCAGACAATTATTTTCTTTTAATAGATCAAAAAAGTCTCCTAATTCCTTTGACATAGAGTGAAATATTCTTGAGCAGCCACTTATCAATTCATCTGCATCAAAAAATGGTTTCAGAGGTTCTTTACCCTCGGTATCTACAGATGAATCCCATGGCCTTAGTTTATCTAATTCCAGTTTATCTTTTCTCAAATCATTCATCTGATGTTTTAGGGGCATACATGAATATTCTATTGATTCATGAAATTCTAAACAATCATTTATGCTGTAGTCAAACCTATGCATAGCTGCAAACATATATTCTTGAAATCCACTAAATCCAGAATTAATTGCTATTTTATTCCTTAAGTTGATCATTTCTTCAAAAATAATTGAAATTTCTTCTTCNTCTTGTAAAATTCTCGAAGTAGTAGCTCTCCAAGCAGATTCTCTTATTTTTCTATCTGTACTTTCTTGGTAAATTGCCATCATTGGCAAAGTTTTTTCTTCATCTTCAAACAATACTGTTTGTTTACCTCTAATTTCATTATATTTTGTACCTAATATTGACAATCTTGTTTGTAAAGGTATATTTTCTTCTCTAAATATCTTTATATCGGTTTTTATTCCTCTTATCAATACATCATAGCGTTCAGGCAAACCCTTTACAAAATCATTATTAATAATTTTTTTATTTATTATATCATTATATTCAGATAATTTGGGCTGAATATTTTCTACAAAATCTTTCCATGCCTTCTGATATTCTTGATTATCTGTTTGACTTGTCATGTTTATGTAGGCTCTAGCACGGGTTTCGGAGATAATTTCACTCAATTGCGATTCATCACGAATCAAATCTTCAATACAATTAGTACTATTTATCCTTCTCTGTTTCAAATTATCCAAAAAAGGCGCAATATTTTCCCACTTACTTGCATCTAGGCCATCTGGGGCAAATCTCGATTCCATTATACACCCTCAATTACGATGAGATTTAGGTCCTATTGGTAGCGGGCCTTCTTCCCTACTCCACTTTATGCATTTCCATTCTTCAGCATCTTTAATTATTTTTTTTCTCATTTCATCTATTTCAGGATGGTCTGGATTTTGATTTTGAATCCAACATGCAGTACAATATCTCTTTTTGTTATAATCAACAAAATTACCACTAGTACAAGCTACTTCACAATTGACACAAAATCTGAAGCCGTAGAACTTGGACATAACTATCAACCGACCCTCGGGTTCTACATATCAGTTTGTCTATTACAGGCTGTCAATTTTATAGTTCTGATAATGACATGTGAGTCAAAAATAAATCTTCTATCTGAGAATAATTTAGATTGGTAAAGTTTCCTTCTATGCCTATTCTTTCTAAACCATTTACGATAGGCATCGGCCTTCTTGGAATAATTTTAGCATCGATAAATTCTGCTAACTTTCTAGCATCATCATCTTTATTAGAATAAATTTGCCTTTCAATCTTTATCTCTTCAATGTCTAATTCTTCTGTCTTTGGGATATAAATGATCCATGCTCTTTCATCTCCTTTCTTTACTCCTGCTCT
>PATZ01000025.1 GCA_002712575.1 Methanobacteriota archaeon | reverse complement strand
GTATCTCCAACTGGAACTTCAGAATCAGGTAAGTCATAATAAACCGATAAAGCAGATGTAAATGGACTCCAACCCCATTGTTCTTTGATTATTAAATGTGTATCCAAGGCGACCCATACCGACCAGTTAGAAATATTAGAACCATCATCGAAATAATTTCGCATGCGTTGACTACGTTGATCCGCATCTGTAGCACCATGTCCAGAAGTACCGACTAACTCTTCCATCAGATATACACTTGCAAAATTACAAGAGGTTTCAGTATTTCCGGGGAGAGTAGAAGGCATCCATTGGTGATTGTGTCCCAATTCATGGAACATACCCCAATCTCCGTTTTCACTCATGTATTCTAAGTCTAGAACATCTGGAACACTCAAATCGTGCGCCATGAAAGGATAGCCAGAATGCATCCATCCTGCTGATATTTGGGCATCGAATACTGCTCTTTCAACACGTGGCCATGGAGTAAACCCGTAAAGTGAATGTTCCATTGACAAAGCTTGATTCCACCAATCCATTAATTCATCAGGATTTTCTAGGTTTCTTACTTCATCACTAGGTACTGTTAAAATAAATAATTCGCTACCTATTTCTGCCCATGGAGCAGGAGCATTCCTTTGATTTAGAAGCCAGTCAGAAATATCAGTTGAGTCATGAAAATATCGCGGAGACTCAACAGCATTGGAAATAAGAACATCAAAAATTCCCAAAGTTGATCCAGCTTCAATATTTACATAGATATTGCCACCAAATGCATTTCCAACATCCATAGTGCTATTTTCAACGTACCAATTCCTTACAATATTCGGGAAACGATGCAATTGATCTTTACCCCATAAATTATCTGAATGCGCACCAATTAATATCCATATACCTTGATTAACTAAAGTTTCATTTAGAGATATAGTTACAATTTCCCCTGGTGCTGCATATAATCCTGTAGACATACGAAGAGGTGCCCTGGCTTGAGAGTAACCAAAATTACTTGGCAGTCCACTCTGATTGCCATCTATAGTTACAGAACGAGATATCCTAGATGCATTAGAAGGTACTGATCCAGGAAATTCAGTATGGCTAGGATGAGCAGGTAATTCATCAGCAGGAAGATTCTGGGTGAGGGCTTCTTCAACTCTAAGAAGAACATCCGCAACAGGGTCTTCGCCTAAGTTATATCCGACATTTTGCCATAAAGTTCCATATTGAATTACAGTCCAACCTGTCATGTTTACTGTTTCTCTCAAAGGACTCCAGAAATCATCAAAATCCAATGAAACTACAGTAGTGCAAATAGAAAGTGTTTCCTTGACAACATTTGCATCATAGTCTGATAATTTATCGCCATCATTTCTATCTTCTTTGATTGCGTTAATAGCCGTATGAGGACGAGATAATTCATGAGGTATTTCAGAAAGATCTACTGAATTATAACCCCATGCATTAGAAACAAATAAACCAGTAGTCTTTGCAATTTTATTACCAGGATAATTATTGGAAAGATCAGAATTTGAATATGACCAATACCAAGCATGACCTCCCATAATTAATCCGCCACCAGACAATAAAAAATCTGTAATATTGCTATTATCTTGATCATTATGTCCATTCCAGAATTCATCCAATAAACAATCTAATTGAGATAAATTACCTGTATCGGCAGAAAGATATACTGTATGACCCTCCAATTCAAGCTCATCTTTGAAATTATCAAAGCCAGCGCCATAGGCCAACCCTATTTTGGAATTTTCACCACAGACCCACTCTACTGCACGTAATGCGAATTCAGTCTCCTCAAATCCTCCTCCTGTTACCCATGATTCATGCCCATAGCCAATCATCTTACCTCTGCCTACATGACTTGCAGAAATTACAGGAATTTTAGACGTATATCCTCCTTCAGTAAAACCAATTGGAAAAGCCCATTGCCCTATTGGCAAAATTGCAGATGGCCAACCGCTCCAGTCAGTTTCCTCCATGCCATACAAAAGATCTGCTTGATCAGCTTGAATGTCATGCACTACAATCCATAAATTGGACATAAAAGAGCCGCCTGTATTATTTGACCAGATTTCATAATTAATCCAATCTGTACGTAACAATGGTACTCCTTGGATAGAGCCATTTGAAGTAATCAATAATCCATCTGGAAGTGGAGGATATACTTCCCATGAATCAATATTTGGACCTATATTAATCGGAGAAATAATAAAAGAAGAATTCGATTCCAAGATCAATTCTTCACTTGGCCAAGATATATTACTAGGGGCTTGATTGGTTATTTTTATCATTATTTGAGTACTACTAGATCCTCCAGTATTATTTGCCCAGATATCATACGTCAGCCAATTTTGTTCTGTTATAGCCGCCCCAGTAATATTTCCGGTTTCGAAATTTAAAAGTAGACCATCAGGAAGTAGAGGGTAAATTTCCCAAGATAAAGGCTCTCCTCCTTCCCAGTTGGGTTTGATTGTATCTATAGCTTTATTTTTTGTTAAATTAAAATAATAATTAGGATATTGAATGTTATCTACCAGTATATCTTTAATTTCAATGAGAATATCAGCTGACAAAGACCCTCCGCTATTTGAAGCTGTAATTGTGTATTTGGTAAATTCTTGTATAACCATTGGTTTTCCTTCTATTTTTCCCTCTGAGGTGAATCTTAAACCCCTAGGTAATTCAGGAGTTATTAACCAAGATTGTATTATTCCACCAGAAATACTCGGTTCTATTTCGACGGAATCATATTTTGTCAATGAATAATTATGGAACTCATAATTTAGGCCGAAAGGAGCAGAATGTAGTGAAATTATCCTAATTTCTGCCTCAGTTGTTCCTGCTAAATTAGTGGCATAAATAGTATGATTGGAATCTAATTGAGTTGTGATTATACCATTTATTGAGCCATTTTGATTCAATGTTAAACCATGAGGAAGTGGAGGTTCTACAGACCAGGAATCTGGAATTCCATTCATAGATGGTTGTGGCAAATTACATATTAAAGAAATTATACAATTCATTATTTCTGATGAATACTCTAATTTTCCTAATTCAAGAGGTAAAATTTCAATTTTAAGTATAGTATTTGAGAATCCGGCCTCATTAGAACCCTTTATTGTAAATATTGTAGGGATTAAGGTTTTATTTGGCGAGCCATAAATCATCCCAGTTCCCTCATCTAAATTCAAACCCTGAGGTAACGGGGGGCTTACTTGCCACAATTTTGGACCATCACCAATAAAGTTTGGAGTAAGGGGTTGCATCTCTTCTCCTAGTGATAACTGAATTGAATTTTCTCCATAATTTAATTTTTCTGGCCTTAACATTGGCCTACATGATTCTCCCATAAAGACTTCATCATTGTTACAATCTTCTTCAATAATTATTTTTTCAAAACAGTCCGGGTTTGAAGGTTCTAAAGAGCAATCAATTATTGGAATTTGAGAGTTTGTATCGGAATCAAGAAGACCGGTACAACCAGATGAAAGCATTAGGAATGTAACAAGTAATGTCGACTTAACTTGAGAATCCATATTTCTTCCTAAGTGCTATTAGATAAAATCATATCTAACTTTATTCATAATCCGGGATATGCTGGCCCTGGCTCAAAACAATAATGAACGGTTTGATAATTTGATTTGAACTCCTTAACATCATTTTTGATTGTTTTAGGATTTTCTTTATCAATAAGCGCTCTAGAAAAGAATTTAGCCACGTCTTTCATCTCATCAACTCCCATCCCTATACGAGTTAATTCAGGAGTTCCTAATCTCAAACCACTAGGTTTCATGGCCTTGGTATCTCCAGGTAGCATATTCATATTCGTAATTATTCCAGATTTTTCCAACATTAAAGCAGCTTCTTTTCCTGCTCCAGAATCTACTGAACCATGCCTAGTCAATACTTGATGACTAGCAGTGTAGTCTCTCTCCTCTGCTAGAACATCAAAACCCAGTTCTGCGAGGGAATTGGCTAATGCTTTTGCATTAGAAATTATATCTTTTGCATAATCTTCGCCAAATTTCTTAAATTCTGATAGCGCTATGGCTTTACCTGCTACATGATGTAAGTGATAGGAAGAGCAAACTCCCGGAAATATTCCATTGTTGAGTCTTTTGATAAATTTTGGATCATTGGAATTGGATAAAACAAAACCTCCTTGCGGACCAGGGAATGTCTTATGACTACTTCCTGTCATCACATCTGCACCTTCAGATAGAGGATTTTGGAATTGATTACCTGCAATTAATCCCATTACATGCGCTCCATCATACATTACCTTAGCACCAACTTCATGGGCTGCATCTGAAAGTTCTTTCAGAGGAGTAGGAAATAGGAAAACTGATTGGCCAAATAAGACTAAATTTGGTTTTATTTCTCTTATTAGTTTAGCAGAGGCATCTATGTCTGGCTCCATTCTTTCTTCATTCCAAGGATAAGTGACTAAATTAAGCCCCCTCATTCCAACTGCGCCCATTCTAGCATGTGATATGTGTCCTCCATCTGCAGTAGAGACTGCAGTAATTGTATCTCCTGGCTTTGCAAGAGCCTTTAAAACACCCAAATTAGAGTTTGTTCCTGAAGTAGATTGTATATTGGCAAAATTACAATTGAATACTGATTTTGCAAGTTCAATGCCTATTTCTTCGATGGTATCAAAATCCTCGCATCCTTGATAATATCTCTTTCCAGGAAGTCCTTCCGCATATCTTCCATGTAAATCTGAATTACATGCCTCTCTAACTAATGGACTTAATATATTTTCACTGGCAATCATAGGGATACTATTTTTGTAATGTTGTCCCGAATTCTTTGTTGCTTCTAATATCCTAGATGCTGTATTATCCCTCTGCATGATGTGCCATCGAAAGTCGGTAAATTATATTGACTATAGGCCATATTGAAAAGTGATATCTTTTGGCTAACGATATGAGTATAGAATCAAAGGGCTATATAATTGCCAATAAAGAATTATTGTGCCCAGTATGTAAATGTAATAAGTTCTTTAAAAAAAATATTAAATTGAATACCACTATTGCTAATTTAGTAGGCATTGAAGAAAATTTAAGATCTGTTAATGGATACATCTGTAGTGAATGTAATCATTTAATTACATTTGTAGATCAAGAAGGTTGATAAAAAATTCAAAAAATATACCATATAACGGAAATATACGANTTTTAGTGGCGCCGACAGCAGGACTCGAACCTGCGACCTGTGGATTAACAGTCCACCGCTCCACCAACTAAGCTATGTCGGCCCGGACTCTGCGCTTGCTAATGNATTCATGAATTAATCGGAATCATTCCCATTCAATAGTACCGGGTGGTTTGTGAGTTATGTCATAAACAACACGATTCACTTGTCCCTTCAAAGTATTAGTTATTTCAGTGCTAATTTCTGATAAAACATCATGAGGTATTGGAGAATATCTGGCACTCATTCCATCTAAACTTGAAACGGCACGCACAACTATTGTTTCTCCATAGACTCTGACATCACCATGAACTCCAACGCTACTTACCGGCAATAGAGCAGCAAAGTATTGCCANGGTAAATCACACCTTCCTGCCGCAGCAGCTGATTGTAAATTAGTTTCGACTATATGGCAAGCCTCACGACAAGCCTCAACTCTATCAACAGTTAAGTCTCCCAAAACGCGAACGGCCAATCCTGGNCCCGGGAAAGGTTGTCTTTCACTGGAAGGTATGCCTAGTTGTCTAGCTATTCTACGTACTTCATCTTTGTAAAATTCTCTTAAAGGTTCGACAATAATCAAATCTACGTCTTCGGGCAAACCACCCACATTATGATGTGACTTGATTATGTCTCTTTCCCCTCCTCCGGATTCTATCCAGTCTGGAGCTATTGTGCCTTGAACAAGGTATTTAGCACCACAAATGGTTTGTTCTTCCTCAAAAACACGTATAAACTGCTCACCTATTATCTTACGTTTATTTTCTGGGTCGGTTACTCCTCTTAGTTTATCAAAAAATCTTTCATTTGCGTCAACTATTTTTAGATTAATACCTAAATTAGCGAACATCTCAGAAACTTCTTTTGATTCATTTTTTCTCATGAATCCTGTGTCGACATATACGCAATGTAATAGATTTCCAATAGCTTTGTGAGCCAATACAGCGGCCACTGTACTATCTATTCCTCCCGAACAAGCAATTATTGCTGTATCATCAATTTTTGATTGGAGAGCCTCTATTGCCTCATCGACAAGGTCTTCGGTTTGCAAAGTCCTCACTTCCTTAATGCGGCGTCATCTAATAGTACTTGTTTGGCTCTTTTATCTCTGTATTGTGAAATTCTAGATGCTATATCTTCATTTGCAAGAGATAGCATTTGGCCTGCCAATATAGCGGCATTGTCTCCTCTCCCTACTCCCACTGTTGCAACAGGCATACCTGGTGGCATTTGAACTATGGAAAGTAAACTATCATATGGGACTGTACCGCCGACTGGCACNCCAATTACTGGTAGAGGAGTCATGGAGGCTATCACACCAGGCAGGGCGGCAGCCATTCCAGCCATACCTATGAAAACCTTACAACCATTTTCTANNGCATTTTCAATAACAGATTCTAAATGNTTNGGAGTNCTATGNGCNGANGCTACNTGAACAGAGTGAGNAATACTAAGATCGGTTAAAACCGAAGTACATTTNTCNCAAACNGGCATATCTGACTTTGAACCTAATATTATACATACATCCATGTCATTCCGAAAGGAGTACGGTTCAAATGTTTACCGTAAGGATGATTAGAAAATTATTCCTCTTCTAAAGAAATCAGGAATTTGTCTGGCCATTTTATTCCCTCTATTTTAGGAGGTTTTTGTAAAATTTTTACTAATTCTTTATCANCTAAGTTTGTCTCAAAAAATGGATCATTAAGAAAACCAGATTTATGGAGAAAAGAAACCGAGAGAAANTTATCTTTACCTCTAGATATTCCAGAGATAGTCAATTGTCCATTATTTAGAAGATAATTAGCAATCAATCCTTGCTTCCATTTTTTACTCTTAATTGACCATTTATTATCCAGTATACTACTATCCCATTCTTCAATGAGAATTGGTAGTAAGAGTCTAGCAGGAGGGATGTTCATCATTAATTGGATATTTTTTATGGTNCTAAACATTGCAAACCAGAAAATAACATATGAAATCCAACCTATTCTGGGTTCTATGAGTATGTGGAAAGGGAATATAAGTAATCCAATCAATAATGAAACCCAATCGATAGGTAATGAAAAAAATCCAGTAATAGGAGATAATTGATTTATACGAGAATTTTCCAAAGGATAGATAACNAGAGACCAAGAAATAATAAAAAAAAGTAGTGCAAATAATTGATCATTAGGAGTTTGGCCATTGAAAACTAAAGGAACAGGTACTATNATCAAGAAAAAAAGAGACCATGAAATTGGTTTNAGCAAGGCATAAGCCAATGGTTTTAGCCTTTGTCTTTTCCATCCTTCATTAGCTTCTCTAGGNGAAGAATAATTCCAAGATTTTGGGGGTTTTTGCTCACCATTTCTTAAATCAGGAGGTAAATTATCTTCGANNCCCCACCAGATTGGGTTACCGAGTAGCCAGTGACTATCTCGTAAAGCATCCATGATATTCCGTATGAGGNATTATTATTGTTATTTTGGTAATTAAATTTCATCTTCACCTGGATGTTTAAGTATTAANTTTCTAGCCGCCCAAACTTCATCAACTCTTTTGACATCAGTAGTATGAGGCGCAGTAGTGACAATATTAGGGTCTTCAGAAAGTATGGTATGGAAGTCTTCTGCAAAACGATCTAAAACCTC
Source organism: Methanobacteriota archaeon (assembly GCA_002712575.1). Lineage (GTDB taxonomy): Archaea > Thermoplasmatota > Poseidoniia > Poseidoniales > Thalassarchaeaceae > MGIIb-O3. The sequence continues at coordinate 21,200 of PATZ01000025.1, read as the reverse complement.
TTTNGATTCTGTCTCAGTTGGTTCAATCATAAGACATTCTGGAACTATCATCGGGAAATACAGTGTAGGAGCCATCACTCCATAGTCTAATAATCGCTTGGCTACATCTTTTCCTGTTACTCCATGTAAGTCCTTCAATGGCGACAGTGAAAGAGTGAATTCATGCATTACTAATTTAGAAGGAGCGCCATCAGTAGGCATAACATGTATTTTTTCCATTACTTCTTTAGTTGGATTCATTATCTTGTGCCTGAGATAATTAGAATTCAAGACTGCATGTTCACTCATCTTTTCTAATTCTCTGCCGTATCTTCTGTAAAATGCCCAAGATCTTACAACGGCTCCAGCATTGCCGTTCCATTGTTGTACTTTACCGATACTATCTTTACCAACTTCTTCCCAAAAATACCAATACCCATCTCCAACACCTTCTCTGTCTGAATCATTAATTTCTCTCCTTCCAGCCAGTGGAGTAGGTAGAAATTGTCTAAGATGTTGTTTCACACCTATTGGTCCACTACCAGGCCCCCCTCCGCCATGTGGTTGACTGAATGTTTTATGGAGATTATAATGTACTGCATCAAAACCCATTCTACCTGGATCAGTTTTACCAATAATCGCATTGAAATTGGCCCCATCATAATACATCTGACCACCTGCTGAGTGAACTATCTTTGCAGCCTCAGCTATTTGGTGTTCAAAAATTCCTAGCGTCGAAGGATTAGTAATCATCATTGCCGCTGTATCTTCACCAACAGCNGATTTTAATGCATCTAAATCCAAACATCCATCTGAACCACTAGGGATTTCTATGATCTCATAACCACACATAGAAGCCGAAGCTGGATTAGTTCCATGGGCTGAGTCGGGCACTATTACTTTCGAACGGTGTTGTTGTCCAATGCTCTTGTGATACTCCTGTATACAACGCATTGCTGTAAATTCGCCCTGAGCACCGGCGACCGGCTGGAGAGTAACTTGATCCATTCCGGAGCATGTTGCAAGCATTTCTTGCATCTCAAAATAAATTGCAAGTAGNCCCTGGACATGATGTTCGGGCTGGAGAGGATGAATTCTATCCATTCCAGGTAATTGTACTATTCTTTCATTTACTCTTGGATTATGTTTCATAGTACAAGATCCTAATGGATAGAAACCGTTATCGATACCAAAATTACGGTGTGACAACCAAGTGTAATGCCTGACTATCTCGGGCTCGCTAGCTCTTGGCCAATTAGGTAGTGATTTTCTTNTGAGTTTTTCTGGTATTGAATTGATTAAGTGCTCATTATCTATAGGAGGTGCTGGTTGAGACCATCCCGCCCCTTTGGCNCCTTTAAAAGAAAAGAGATCACTCATTTTAGAACCTCCTNTAACCACAGTGAAAGGCCGTCATGAAGTTGCTGGATATCTGACTTTGAAGTTCTCTCATCCACTCCGATAAGTAAGCAACAGTCGAGTGAATCCCACCAAATTCCTAAATCAAGACCTGCAATTACTCCGTGATCATCTAAAAATGATAAAGCAGATGAGGCTTTATCGGGTAGTTTAATTCTAAATTCCCTAAAATTAGATGAGTTTGTGTCAACCAGCTCTATTCCTTCTATAGAAGAAATTGATACCTTTGTTAATTCAGTATTTGCTGCGACTCTTAGTGCTAATCTTTCGAGTCCTTCCGGACCTAGTAAAGACATGTGAATTGCTCCCATTAGTGCAATAAGAGTTTCATTTGAACATATATTAGAGGTCGCCCTATGCCTCCTAATGTGTTGCTCACGTGTGGAAAGAGTGAGAGTAAAAGCTCTTTTTTCATCAGTATCTTTTGTTAAACCAACTATTCTACCTGGCATCTGTCTGGTATATTTATTACCNCATGCNAAAATTCCATAGATTGGTCCACCTGCTGTTGGCCCTATTCCAAAAGGTTGTCCTTCACCAACTACAATATCTGCACCCCAACTACCAGGAGGTTCAATTATGCCTAGAGAAACAGAATCTACTCCAACGATTAATGCAGTATCTTTTCCAACCACTTCTTTTATGTCTACTAAGTTAGGGTCTAATACACCAAAACAATTTGGTTGTTCAACATAAATAGCACAGCAACCTTCAGAATCTCTAACTGAAGAAGGATCAATATGCCCATCAGGNAGATGTTTGAGATATTTTATTTCTATTCCACTTCCTTGTGTATAGTTTCTTATTACAGCTAGACGGTGCGGAGGAGTAAATTCTGAAACATAGACAGTATCTTTTTGAGTTGCGCCTTTGTTATGCACTCTGACTGCACATGTGATTGCCTCTGCAGCAGCAGTTGAAGCATCATACATAGAAACATTGGCAACTGGTAAATCAACTAATTCACTAATTAAAGTTTGAAATTCCCACATTGCCTGGAGCATTCCTTGGCTTACTTCAGGTTGATAAGGAGTGTATGAAGTGAGAAACTCTCCTCTTGTAGCCAACATNCCAACAGCAGTTGGGACAAAATTTCTAACAAGTCCGGCAGAAAGAAAGTTGGGTTTATCATCTAATGTCACATTAGTTCCAAGTAATTTTAATGCATCTGACCATATTTCTTCTTCGGATTGAGGAGCAGGCAGTGGCAATGGCTCTTTCCTGCGAATTTCATCCGGAATATTGCTGAATAAATCGTCCATAGAATTTAACCCTAAAACATCGAGCATTTCCTTTTCTCGTCCTAAATTTGGCATCTGATCCATAGTCGCGACCACCCTTTATGACCTGTTGACAGTAGTAAGGTGTTTGAATAATTCGCATGAAGCATCTCTNTAATTTTATACACATTATTAATTACCTTGAACTCTGTCCANGGTACAATGAAGATTGCAATTACGTGGTCGGACTCTTTTATCGCACCTTACATTATCGAAATGTTAGGTCCAGCAGCAGTAGTAATTCCAAATGAGAAATTAAATGATCAAACAGCATTGGATGCAATGCTTACACCTTGTAGTGCATTGATACACATCAATTCATGGTCAACATCAGGTACAGATAGAGATGATGATGTTGCCTACAGAGCTATGAGAGAAGAAGCTAGGCCTATTCTCGATGCCGTAGACAGGCATGGCGGGTTGCACATGATCATTCTTGGAACTTTGAGAGTTTATCCTAAATGGGATCCTGCATATGGACAACATCCGTTCTATGATTGGAACTCCAGCCTTGATCCCCAAGATGCTGCGGCCGGAGGGCAATTATGGATGGAAGAAACTGCAATGGAGAGGGCACAAGCTGAACGCCCAGTAAGCATTTTGAGAGTTTCAAATGTTCAAGGAATACCCCTGAATGGCCCACCAGGCAATGGCATACTCCATAGATGGGCTGAAGATTGTAATATTGGTTTTGGAGTTACAGTTCCTGGCGATGGAACACTAGTAAAGGACTTGATACATATTCATGACCTATTGAGAGTCATTGATGCTACAATAAGAAACCCTCCTCCAACTAGAGAAAGTATGGCAATTGGATCAGGTCATGGAATAATGATGAATGATTTAGCAGATCTATATCGTATGAAAGTGAATTGCGATGTCCTAACCGGAGGAGAAACTGAAGGAGAAGTGTTTGGTGTTGTCGATGGCAGAGATATGGAAGATAGGTTTGGATTTAGGCCTCAGACAAACATTGAACAAATGATAGATGAAGCTTTTAGTGTACTTAATAATTAAACAAGTAGAACTAAACGATTTCTTATGCCATTCCATGTAGAAATACTAGTGGTAATATTATATTCATTATTTTGACTGTAATCAGCATATTCAGGAGAATTGGGTAATAATATCTCTAGGTCGTAATTTTCATATTTTGCTAGAAGTGTATTTCCGCCNTTGTATCTTTCTTGTAAATTCATACCAAATGTTCTCTGTACATTTTTAACCTTAATATCTAGGGTGAGNTTTTGTCCCTTATATTTATCCTCTACTGCCTTCTTTTCTTGAGAAAATCGGGCGTTCGAGAAGTCTTCTATAACTTCATCAATGGTGAAATTAGCCAATTTTTCTACAGATTTTTCTGTGATGATTATTTCCTCGGGCGATATATTCTCTGATATTTTTACTACTTCTTCTCTAGATATTGAATTTTCAGAATGATTTTCGACATTCTCTNATGTAATATCGGAGATATCTATTTCATCGACAGTATTTTCTGAAACTTGTAATTTTTTATCTTCAGTGCCCTCAGCTATTGTATTAGCTGCAATAACAGATGCACCCACTGTGGCTATTCCTGCTGAAGCTAACAAAGTAGCTTCAATTGAATCTGCTTGAGAATCCCATACAGATCTTGCTATAGGTTTCAATGGCATGGGAATAGTTTCTAATTTATTTTCAAAAACAGAATCGGCATAAATTCTACCTTCTTTGATAGATATTGAATTATCATTTACTCCTTTGACTAATGCATTCTTAATCATATCTAATTCATATGTCAATTCTTCCATATTTGATAGTTGAGTATTATTATCTCTTAAGTATTCTAATTGCTGCTTTCCAGTTTTAGAGTTGTACCAATCATCATCATTGGCTGGATTGGTTTCATTATTATTAATACTGGCAGCACCTACTTTTTCTTCTGAATTAATTATTTTTTCTGTATTATCAGGAAGATCAGGAAATGAAATAGTGACCTTTCCGATTCCAACCCATCTCCTGGTCCCAAGAGGTAATTCACCATCTGCCAAAGCACGAGTCCATCCGCCTCTGTACAAATCTTTACTACCGTCTTGTAGTCTNTCATCCAGACTCCAAGAAGGAGCCCCTCCTGAATTCGCATTGAAAAAATATAATATTTTAGGTGATGAAGGATTTTTTGGATTTTTAAACCAGGGTTGNCCATTAATTTGATTATCTTGTAAAAAATATGTTCCATTATATTCATTATTAGCATGATCAGTTATTTCTAGAGAACTACCTGGTGAAATTTGAATATTTGATTGAGAATTTTGGCCTCCAAAGGATGAGATTATTTCCCTTAATTCCAGTCCNCCACTATTGTCTACGTCAATTGCATTGAAAATTGCTTCTAAGGCGGCTCTAGGTGCTCTTTGACCTGTGATACTAGAAAGGGAGCTAGAGAATTCCTCATAAGAAAGACGGCCGTCACCATCAAAATCATATTTTGTAAANAGTGCTTCAGGAGAAATCCCACTTCTTGCCAGTACATCTTGAAGATTTTTGAGAGCTAAGGATACAAACTTGTCATCTAACGCCATGATATCATATTGATGCAAAGAGGACTCAGACATAGGTTTTGTGCAGGCATAATTAATTATACGAAAGGTGTAATAGAAACTATGGCTCTGATTCTTTTTCTTGAGCTAACTTGTATCCAAACTTCTTGACTTAGTTTGACATTATCGACATAAGCAAGGGCGATACCTTTACGATTCAAACTAGGAGAGGGNCCTCCACTNGTGACATATCCAATTATTTCATCAGTATTTTCATCTAAAAAAATTGCATGACCTGGACGAGGAGATGGCCCTCTATCTTGACAAANCAATCCCAACCATTTTTTATTCAATGAGAGGGATTTTTTGACAAATTTTTTACCTATGAAGTCATGATTTAAATCGAGACCAAACGGGACATTAGTTTCTGCAGTATTTCTTGATAGAAAATTCTCCGGAAAATCATTATCAGGATTTATTCCAAGTCCTGGCCATAGAAAATCTTGTCCAGATAAGAGATATCCTTTTTCTAATCTTAATGTATCTCTTGCGCCTAAACCAACCGGAACGATTCCTAANTCTTTACGATTAAGAATAGTTTTCCATAACAAAGGTGCTTGCTCATTGGAGACNAAGATTTCAACTCCTGATTCTCCAGTATATCCTGTTCCTTGAATCCAACCTGTAATTCCCAAATCATTTTCTTTTATACTTTGACATTTGAATCTATTAACGGCATTTTCTGTGCCTAGAACAGAAGTCAATATTTCTTTAGATGCAGGCCCTTGTANAGCAATAATGCTGGTTTCCTTTGATATGTCTTCAATAATAATTGATTTGTCGGTTGGTAGGTGCTTAGAAAACCAGGTCAACATTGTTGAAATCATGGATGCGTTTGGGACGCCTAGAATTTCAGATTCCGAAACTACTGCAAAAATCATATCATCAATTATATGCCCATTTTCATCTAAGAAATGTGTATAACCACAACTACCGGGTTTAAACTTACTAAATTCTTGTGTAGCAAGAGAACTGAGCCATGAAGAAACATCATCTCCTAGGAAGCGAAAGAAACCCATGTGAGAAACATCAAATAAACCTGCATTTGATCTTGTTGCTAGATGCTCTTCCTGTATTGAAGAATACCAAATTGGTAATTCAAAACCATGAAAATCAACTATTTTTGCATTACTTTCTAGATGTGAATGGTAAAGAGCAGTTCTTACCGGACTGGCATCGGACATATTACACGCCAAGCGCTATAATGGAAAAACAAAACGGATAAAAGTATAGACAATAAAAAAAAGGATTTATATACTATGCTGTTTACTATACAACCAGGAGTTGATAAGATGAAAGAAGGTANTGCTAAAAATATCAATCCATCACAAAAGGTAAAAAAATATAGTAAAAAGAGAAATGCAATATCTCCTGCACCAAGGCCTTCAATGGTCAGAAATACTGAATCTATGAGTGGAAGTTGTAAGATTTGTGGAGTAGTATCGTGGGATACAGACAATTCTAGAGGAGAAATAATTTGTTCTGAATGTGGNTATGTTGCAGAACAGAATATGATTGATCCGGGTGCAGAATGGGTAAATCATTCAGGAGGNGAAGATAAGAGCAGAGTGGGAGCACCTACCACACTAACACTTTCTGATAAAGGATTATCCACAGAAATCAGGAGATCGGATTTAACATCCAGTGCAGCAAAAAGACATGGTATGAATAGTAAAGGCCTGAAAGANTGGCGAAGAAGGCAAATATTAGATCAACGTAGTAAGACTAGGGATTCTAGGGCTAGAAATTTAGCAACTGCAATGCAATTCATCAGAGATAGAGGAGATTTACCTCCACAAATTGAGCAAGAAGCAGCTTCTTTGTACAGGCATTCCGTGGAAAGAGGTTTGGTAACCGGAAGAAGCATTAGAGGNGTTACCGCTGCTTGTGTATATATAGCAGCCAGAGAAGCAAAAATTCCTAGACAATTAGAACAAATAACAAAAGCTTTCGATATGGAATCTGAAATAGGGCAGAAAGAATTGAAACGTACCATAAGACTAGTCGCGAGGAATTTAGGCACTCATCATATTACAGGTCCGGAAGAATATTTAGAAAAGTTTCATTCTGATTTGAATCTGCCNCCTTATGTATTGGGTATAGCAAGAGAAATTTGGAGTAAAGTAAAGGATGACTTAGAATGGCAAGGGAANAAACCGTCCGGAATTGCCGGCGTTATATTGTATAAGGCCTCACAACAAAGCTCTTCTAAAAGAACACAAAATGAAGTTTGCAAGGCTTCCGGTATTAGTGAAGTAACTCTCAGAGGTTTGTTAAAAATATTAAACAGGCTCACAGAAAAATAATTAGTTATACAAAGAAGTCAAAGCATACGCCCTCTACCATGGTTTGAGAATCAATGAAGATTGGGATTATCGGAGTAGGAGTAGTTGGAAATGCCATTAAGAATGGTTTTCAAGATTTTCATGAAATTTTTTTACATGATCCAAAACTAGGAACATCAATAAAAAATGTTACAGAGAATACTAATTTTGCTTATATTGCAGTTCCCACTCCTAGTGATCCAAAAACTGGAGAGTGTGATATTAGTATAGTAGAATCAATATTTGAACAATTACCTGATGGATATAATGCGGTAATTAAAAGTACTGTAATACCAGGCACTACTAAAAAATTACAAACAAAATACTCCAATTTGAACATTTGTTGTTCGCCCGAGTTTCTAAGATCAAAAACATCATTAAATGATTTCCAAAATCAAGATATTTTAGTCATAGGATCGGAGAACAATGAAATATCTGAAATAGTAATTAAGCAACATAAGGATGCAGGAGTAGTTAATGAAGAAAATATCTTTGTAGTCTCTCCAACTCAAGCAGAATTGGTTAAGTATGCAAAAAACTCATTTTATGCTATGAAAGTTATTTTTGCTAATCAGTTCCATGATCTTTCAGAAAAACTAGGAGAAGACTGGGATGTTGTGAAGAACATAATCACCACGCCACAAGAACAACAAATTGGACCTTCTCATCTCAACTCTCCAAAAAATAATCAAAAGGGATTTGCAGGTGCATGTTTACCAAAGGATACAATTGCATTGAGACACTTGTTAAGTTCACTGGAGATACGATATGAACTAATAGATGCGATTTTAAAGGATAACCAGAGACTGAAAGGCGATTAATAACGATATTCTTCTTTCTTGAAAGGTCCGTGAATTGGGACATTGATGTAATCTGCTTGCTTTTGTGAAAGTTTGGTTAACCTGCAGCCTATTTTTTCCAAATGTAGTCTAGCTACTTCTTCGTCTAGATATTTAGGTAGCGTGTATACTATATTCTCATATTTATCTCGATTTTTCCACAAATCTATTTGTGCAAGAGTTTGATTTGCAAAACTATTAGACATAACAAAGCTTGGATGACCAGTTGCACAACCAAGATTTACTAAACGTCCTGAAGCTAGAAGATAAATACTATTTCCTTGATAAAATGTATATTTATCGACCTGATCTTTAATATTTAATTTCGTAACAGAGGAATAATTATCTAGTTCATAAACTTGAATTTCATTGTCAAAATGTCCTATATTGCATACAATTGCTTGATCTTTCATCATTTTCATATGTTCTAAAGTTATGATATCTGTGTTTCCTGTTGCTGTTACATAAATATCCGCAAGACCTAGAGTATCTTCTATTGTTTGAACCGAGAATCCTTCCATAGCAGCCTGTAAAGCGCATATAGGGTCTATCTCTGTGACTATTACCTTAGCTCCATGAGCCTTGAGGGCTTGAGCTGAGCCTTTTCCAACATCTCCGTAACCACACACAACCGCCGTTTTACCTGCAATCATTACATCTGTTGCTCTCTTTAGAGCGTCAACTAAAGATTCTCGGCATCCATATAAATTATCAAATTTAGATTTAGTCACAGAGTCATTGACGTTTATCGCTGGAAATAATAAATTATTATCTGAAACCATTTGATATAATCTTTGTACTCCTGTTGTAGTTTCTTCGGAAACTCCTCGGCATTCTTCGATTAAAGATGTCCAGAAATTAGGATTCATTTCGTATGTCTTTCTTAGTAGATTCTTGATACAATCTTCTTCATGATTAGAGGATTCTGTATTTACCCAGTCACTACCATTTTCTAATTCATAACCCTTGTGTATTAGTAATGTGGCATCTCCACCATCATCTACAATTAATTGAGGCCCTTTTCCATCAGGATGTTGTAACGCCATTAAGGTGCAATCCCAATATTCTTCAAGAGTTTCTCCTTTCCAAGCAAATACAGAAATTCCACGTTCAGCAATAGCAGCTGCTGCATGATCTTGGGTAGAGTAAATATTGCAGCTCGCCCATCTAACTGAAGCACCTAGATCAACAAGAGTTTCTATCAGTACCGCTGTTTGTATCGTCATGTGTAAAGAACCAGTTATTCTAACTCCTTCTAATGGCTTAGAAGGAGAATACTTATCTCTTATTGACATTAAACCTGGCATTTCATGTTGGGCGATATCAATTTCTTTTCTGCCGAATTCTGCTAATTTAATATCCGAGATAATATAATCATGTCTTCCTATTTCGTTCACATTCAATATATTCATAAAATTACGATAAGCGATAGATATTTTATACTATGTATTAGAATGCTGCACACATACAAAATACACATATCAATAGTATATTTCAAGTGCAAGTCTAGTTTGGCCGGTTTATGGATTACCTTTTTACTTCGGAATCTGTTACTTCAGGCCATCCAGATAAACTTTGTGACTTTATTTCTGACTCCATATTGGATGCTTGTCTGGAATTAGATCCTAATGCTAGAGTTGCAGTAGAAGTATTTGTCAAGGGATTAGATGCAGACAAAAATTTTGATGAAAGAAGTTATATCATCATTGGAGGAGAAATTACAATGAATAAAGAAATTGATATTGATTTTGAAGAAATTGCTCGTAATTGCGCAATAGAGGTCGGCTATACAGATGTAAATGTTGGAATGGATGCAGCCGATGATAATTCATGTAAAGTGATCCTCTTAATAAGCCAACAATCAGAAGAAATTGACCAAGGAGTTACAGAGGGCGTTGGCTTAGATTTGGAACAAGGTGCAGGCGATCAGGGAATAATTTTCGGATTTGCATGTGATGAGTCAGAAAAATTCGAAGCAACTAATGGGACATTCATGCCTTTACCAATATTACTTGCTCATAAGATCACTCTTGAAATGACAAAAAAGAGGAAAATCGGAGTTCTAAATTGGGCGCGTCCTGATGGTAAAAGTCAAGTCACCATAAGGTATTCACAACAAGGAGAACCAATATGTGTAGATACAATAGTGATTGCCATTCAACATGACGATATGATTGGGAGTTTGTTCAAAACTGAGATTGAAGAAAGAGAGTTTATTATTGCAGAAGTTAAGAAGCATATCATAGAGCCTGTAATTCCCTCAGAATTATTACACAACGACATTAAATTAATTGTTAACGGCACAGGTAGATTTTGCAAAGGAGGCCCTCATGCTGATGCTGGCCTCACCGGAAGGAAGTTAATAGTCGACACCTATGGAGGTTTTGGAAGACATGGCGGAGGAGCTTTTAGTGGCAAAGATCCTAGTAAGGTGGATAGGTCTGCAGCATATGCAGCAAGATGGGTTGCAAAGCATATTGTGGCAAGTGGGATTACGAAATATTTTGAGATACAAATTTCGTATTCAATTGGAGTTGCAGAACCGATTAGTATAAATGTAAATTTAGGGCAAAACGGAAATGAAATAGAAAGGAGCAAAATAAGGAAAATTGTAACAGAGATTTTTGACTTTAGACCTCTATCAATAATAGAAAAACTGAATTTACGTTCAACAAGATACTCAATAACCTCAAGTGGAGGGCATTTTGGAAGAACAGCGGAGGAAGGTTATTTTCCATGGGAAAATCTTGATCAAGAAATTATAAGAAAGATAAGGGAATTGTATTATGAAGAGAATTATTAATAAAAAACATTGCATAGAAGTAGGTTTGCTATCTAAAGATGAAAAAAATATTGATAAATCAAGAGTTGCATTTATTCTAAAAAAGAAATTAAGGAATGTTTCTGGAAAAAAACGTTTAGGATTGGCCTGGATGGTTATGGATCCAGTAATTACTTCAATGATTTATCTTTTTGTATTGACGATTTTGAGAGGTAGAACTGATCCAGAATCCTTATTCATAGGAATATCAACATATCAAGTACTGCAAAATTCCCTGAAATCAGGATGTATTTCTATCAGAGACTTGACCGGAGGATTCAAGGCCGAAAGAGTACGAACCAAGACAATTTTGTTTTCTTCAATAAGATACAGGTGTATTGACACTCTTGCAACCACATCTGGAGTCATCGGAGTTCTATTATTGGTATACAATATTTCATTTGTCGGAATATTTTTTCTTATTGTAATTTCGCAGATTATTGGGCTAGTTTTTGAAGGAATAGGACTAAGTATCTCATTGACTATCAGACGTTTTCCTGATTTATTAAATATTATTAATCTCTTTCTAAGGCTTATGTTCTTTGCAGGCCCAGTTATGTATCCAATGGTGGCAACTGAGGGGATACATTACAAAATAAATTTATTCAATCCCTTTACATATTTTGTTGAATTTGCAAGGTATCAAGCAAATCAAGAATCTATAATACTTGACGTGAATCCACTTGTTTCGGGATTAATATTAATTATTTGTTTGATATCAGCCTATTTCGGATATTCACGAGTCGATAAATTTAGGTGGAGGATGACTACATGGGCTTGAACAGAGAATCTATAACAGTCAAAAAATTGAGCTTGGAATATCATGAGTTTTCCAGAACTAAAAAAACTCCTTGGGGGTCTATAGATGGATTTAAAGCGCTTGATTCAATTTCTTTCGATATCGAAGAAGGAGAAACCATAGCTCTTCTAGGAAGAAATGGAGCAGGAAAATCCACTCTACTGAAGGCACTTGGAGGACTTTTAAGGCCATCAGAAGGAGAAATTACTACTTATGGGAGAGTGATACTTTTAGCTGGCGTTGATCCAGGTTTTTTACCTGATCTTTCAGGTAGGCAGAATATCCAAGAATTAAGTAAAGCCTATGGAATAAAAGAAAATGAAATAGACGATTTTTCAAAATCAATAGAAGACTTTGCAGGTCTGGGAGAAGCTTTTGATAGAAGATTTGGAGGTTATTCAACAGGAATGAGGGGGAAATTAGGTTTTGGATTTATCACTGCATTAAATCCTTCGATATTACTTATTGATGAAACATTAGGTGTTGGAGACATTGAATTCAGGAAAAAGGCTCAGGCGCGATTAAAGGAATTTATCAGAAATTCCGGGACAGTTATTATTTCGACACATTCTCTAGGTTTGGCAAAGGAATTGTGCGAGAGAGGATTACTACTAAATAATGGAAAATTGGTATCAGATGGTGAAATAAATGATGTCATAGAACAATATTCATCTATGATAAAATAACAGGTTTACCAATTGCATTTACTAACCATCCGCTAGCTTCCATTTCTGTGATATTTAAACATCTTCGGCCGTCATAAATAAGTGGTTTATCCATTATTTTTAGATAATTATGCCACTCTAAATTAAGAAATTTTGAATGTGCAGTGGCTAAAATAATCATACTTACATTAGATAAATCATCAATATTGTCTATAAAATTATAATTATCGGACAGGCGATTTTTTGAAAAATAAGGATCATAACAAGATACAGAAATGTTATTTTCTTTCAAATGATGATATAAATGCATGGATGGAGACTCTCGACTATCACCAATATCGGCTTTATATGACCATCCTAATATGAGAACTCTGAAGTTTTGCTTATCTTTGTAATGGTGATTAAGTATTTTTATTATGTCTCTGGAAACTACATCAGGCATCATTTCATTGATATTTCTTGCTGAAGTAACGAGATTTGCGCTAATACCTTTAAATTTAGCTTTATCAATGATAAAATATGGATCTACAGGTATACAATGTCCTCCTACGCCTAGTCCTGGTTTATATCTATGAAAATTCCATTTTGTCGAAGCTGCATCTAGAACATCTTCAATATCTACTCCCATGTGAGGAAATATGGTTGCTAATTCATTAACCAATGCAATATTGATGTCTCTTTGGATATTCTCAACAAGTTTTGCAGATTCGGCTACTTCAACCGTTCCAACAAATTTTACTAATCCAGATGTTAATTCAGAATATAGTGAGACTAAGTCATTTCCTATTTGTTCATTATCGCACCCAATTACTCTAGCAACCGAGGTAATATTATTTTCTTTATCACCTGGATTATGTCTTTCTGGGCAATAGGCAATAATCAAATCTTTGCCCAAAATAAGATTATTTTTTCTAATCAACGGTTTCCAAATCTCATTAGTAGAACCTGGGTAAACTGTACTTTCAAGTATTACTATGGTTTTGGAATTGGATTTAATATTGTCGAATATTGAATTACCCGAATCATGAACATGTGATGAGTCCATACTTTTATTATCATTTACTGGAGTAGGAACCGTGACTAATACGACATCACAGTTTGGTATTGAATCAGAAAAGGAAGAAGTAATATTCCACATTTCATTATTAGGATTAGGAATAGTTCCATTCAGAGATGGATCTCCAGTCGGATTAATTTCATTATTTAAATCATCTATAACTCTAGTAGAGATATCAATCCCCCATATCTTAAATCCGGCTTGATGAAATGAAAGGGCAGTAGGTAATCCGACATAACCCAAACCTACAATCCCTATAACGAGTGATTTAGAGTCAACTCTACTCAAAAAAGATTCATCCCAACCCATAACACTCGCGATGAGTAATATTATATTAACAAGGCCCAACTGTCAACATGTTTTTATCAATTAAGTTCTAATAGACATTAGCACTCAGTAAAGCATGGCACAGATTTTAGTAGTAGGAGTCGGATCAATGGGATTCAATCATGCACGTGTTTGTTCGGAACTTGGCGTTCTTGCAGGAGTCTGTGATAAAGATGAAGATGCGATTGAAAGAGTGAGTAAAAAATTTAATACAGCGGGCTTTACAGATCTAAAAGAAGCAGTGAATTCCTTGGATATTGACGGCCTGATAATCTCTACACCAACGTTTACTCATTTAGAAGTAGCTAAATTAGCCATTGAAAATGGAATTGATGTATTAGTTGAAAAACCAATTGCTGACAGTTATGAAAATGGAAAAAAGATGATTGAAATGGCGAAGAACTCTGATGTTAAATTGTCAGTTGGCCATATAGAGAGGTTTAACCCGGTTATTGAAGGGGCAAAAAAATTACTAAATTCTGATGAATTAGGAGAAATAATAACTATTTCATCTCGGCGAGTATCAAATTTTCCAGGAAGGATTAGAGATGTTGGAGTTATTCTGGACTTAGGAATTCATGATATAGATAATTCAATATCAATAATGCAAAGTAAACCCGTATCTGTTTATGCGACAGGAGGATCACATAATGATATAGAATTTGAAGATCATGTATCAATAATGATAAAGTTTGAAAATAATAAATCTGCTGTCTTAGAAGTTAATTGGATTACTCCAATGAAAGTAAGAACCCTATCCTTAACATGCGAAAAGGGATTTATGGAATTAGACTATATGAAGCAGAGTATCACTATTTCCGAGAGTAAGTTTGTCGAGCCGGACAGCAGAAGTCAATTCCCACCAAAAATTGAGTTTGGAAAAAGAGAAGTTCATATCGAAAAACAAGAGCCTTTATTTCTAGAAATAAAGAATTTTGTTCAGGTTATTGATAATAATGATATTCCATCCGTACCAGGTGAAGATGGTTTATTGGCTTTAAAAGTTGCAGAAGCAGCAGTTCAATCATTGAAGACAGGAGAAGTGATTATTCTTGATTAATGATGGCATAAAGATAGATTCTAGAGCTGTTGTAGAAGAGGGAGCGCAGATCGGAGAAGGAACTTCAATCTGGCATTTTGCTCACGTAAGAAATGGTTCTAAGATAGGTAAAAATTGTATTATTGGTAAAGATGTTTATGTTGATAGTGGCGTGATAATTGGAGATAACTGTAAAATACAAAATGGAGTTAGTATCTATAACGGAGTAGAAATAGGAAATGGTGTATTTATCGGACCTCATGCAGTTTTTACAAATGATTTGAAACCCAGGGCACATATTTGGGATGAATCAAGATTATCAAAGACGGTCGTTAAAAATGGAGTTTCCGTAGGTGCTAATGCAACAATAAGATGTGGGATAATATTAGGCGAATGGTGTATGGTGGCTGCTGGAGCAGTCGTGACAAAGGATACATACCCCCATTCATTAGTACTGGGAGTACCTGCAAAGATTATTGATTGGGTTACTATTTCTGGAGAGACTCTCAATATTGGAGAAAAAAGAGGACTAGAGGGTGGATTATTTAAGTGTGAAAAAACTGATGAAGAGGTTTTATTAAAGAACAATAATAGGTGAGAAAATGAAAATAAATATTGCAAAACCACTATTAGATGAACAAGAAATAATGGAAGTTACAAGAGTGATCAAGAGTGGCATGATTGCCAGTGGCCCCGAAACTGTAAAATTTGAAGAAGAGTTTGCAAAATTTATAGGTTGTAAATATGCATGTGCGGTTAATAATGGCACTTCTGCTCTAAGTCTTGCTCTTTCTGCTACGGGGATAAATGCTGGAGATGAAGTGATTACTTCCCCGTTGACCTTTGTTGCAACCGCTAACAGCATAATTAGTTGTGGTGCTACTCCCGTTTTTGGCGATATAAATGAAGAGAGTTATAATTTGTCGCCAGAATCTATACTTGAACAAATAACTGATAAAACTAAGGCAATTATGCCAGTTCATTTGTATGGAATGCCTGCAGAAATGAGAGAAATTCAAAAAATAGCCGACGAATATGGATTGAAATTAATCGGTGATGCAGCACAAGCCCATGGATCTTCAATTGATGGAAAGATGGTTGGTAACTTTGGAGATGTTGAGTGTTTCTCATTTTATCCAACAAAAAATATGACCACTGGAGAAGGAGGAATGGTTACAACTAATGATGAAGAAACATATAACAAATTGAATAGTATACGTAACCATGGTAGACCCGATAGTAAATTAGGTGTTTATGAACATGATCGATTTGGATTGAATCTTAGGATGACAGATATTGGTGCTGCGATAGGAAGAGTTCAGTTAGGCAAATTAAGTAAGTTTAATGAGTTGAGAAAAAGAAATGCTTCAATATTTAATGAAAAATTATCTAACATTGATAAAATAAAAACGCCAAAGGTCAAAAATGGATTTGAACACTCTTGGCATCAATACACAATAAGGGTAGAAAATAGGGAGAATTTGGCAAAATATCTGAAAGAAAGAGATATTGGTACAGGAAAATATTATCCTAGATTGATTTGTGACTATCCTCATTTGCAAAAATACAAGTCAGATTGTACAATTGCTCAAGAATTAGTCAGGGAAGTAATATCTTTACCGGTTCATCCCGGATTGAGTTTAAACGATGTAGAGAAAATAATAGCATCAGTCATAGAATGGTCTAAGGACTAAATTACCAGGACCTGCCCCTTCCTAAAATATCGAATGCAAATCCTTCATCTTCCAAATAAGTTTTGGAAAAAGAATTTCGAGAGTCGACTAAAAGTTTATTTCTCATTAAATTACCGATTTTTCTCAAGTCGAGGCTACGATATAATTGATGTCCGACCATAATGACAATTAGATCAGAATCTTTGACTGCAACCTCGATATTTTTCTGATTTTCAATACCTGGATAATCATCCGCATAATGATCGTGAACTCTAACTTCTCGAAATTGTTTTGTTAAAATATTGTATAGTGTTGCTGAAGGAGAGTTTCTAACATCATCACTTTCCTCTAAGTAGCTAAGTCCTAAAATAGTAACAACGGATTCAGATGGATTTAAATTGAATTTATTGACTATACTTATACATTTTTCTGAAATATGATTTGGCATTGAATCATTGACTTTACGAGCCATAGTTAAGAAGTTTGGATCATAATTATCTTTTGACCCATATGCTAACAACCATGTATCTTTGGGTATGCAATGCCCTCCGACTCCTCCTCCAGGAAGATGTAAATTCCTAGCCTCAACAGTATTGACTTGATCTCGTACTTCAAAAAAATCAACACCTACTGAATCGCAGTATCTTGCAAAATCATTTGCTATAGCTATTTCAACATCTCTGTACGTGTTTTCAAATGTTTTGACAACCTCTGCAGTTTTGATATCTGTACAATATAAATCTCCATTAGTAATCCTGCTGTAAATATCTATCATGACAGAATGAGTATTATCATCTATCCCTCCTAAGACTCTATTATATGTCGTTAAATTATTAATTAACTTACCAGGCATAACTCTTTCTGGACAATGGCCCACTCCAAAATCTTCTCCCGCAACAAGGCTACTATGAGATTCCAAGAGTGGAATAACAACTGATTCCGTAGTTCCCGGAGGGATTGTTGATTCTATTACAACTACTGAATTTGGAGAGAGGTTTTTACTTATTTCTGATACCGCGCCTTTCAAGGCTTTGAAATTAGGCCTAAATTCATCCACTAGAAAAGGCGTCTGTACACAAACTAACCAAGCATCAGCATTCTCTGCATCCGAAAAATCTACTGATGCATGGAAAAGTTGTTTATCAATAACCTCTTCTAATAAGTTTTGTATTCCAGGCTCTTCACCTTTCAAAGGATATTGAGAATTATTCAAACTATCCACTTTTTCTTGGTCAATATCAAGACCGATGACTTCTAGACCAGATTTTGCCAATGTTAGTGCCACTGGTATGCCAACATAACCCATTCCAACTACTGCCACATTTACCATGGCATTACCAATGTAGTATAGTATAAAATTGAATCGATAGATAAAAACTCTTCTATATCACAATACGGGTTTTTCAAGTCAAAGCAATTGGAGGCGACATGAGAGGAGGTAATTCGATAAATGTTAGAAAAGATTTACCACGAAATCTCTCGAAAATGAGATCCAAAATGAAGTTAAAGAAGTGGGATAATCTTCAACAAATTTCCCCTGAACGTAAAAATGAACTGCATGAATCTGGCTATCCAGATATAATTTTATCACGGGCTCTGGAGATAGAGAAAGAACAACCATATAATCCTGAGATATTATTAGATATACTACAATACAAGGGCAATTTCCTAAAAATAGATAAAATTATTACACTCTGTCAAAAGATTTGTGAACTAGAAATAGAATCTAAAGAAGCAACAGAAATAATGATTGAATATTATTACAAAAAGAAGAAATGGAGAGAAATAGTAGAAATTTCTAATAGAATAGATGGTAATATTGAGTTTGAAGTAAAAAACCTAAAAAAAATTGCAATAGCGTTTAGAAAAATCAATAGCGATGAGGGATTCTTAGAATTTACTTCAAAATTAGGAAGATATTCAAATATAAATTACGAAATAATTAGAGAAATGGCTAAGTCGTATGGAAGATTAGGTAATAATTATCATTCAGCAAAATTATGGAATAAAGTAGGCTTAGTAAATCTAAATCGTTCTGATTATAAAAGTGCAATTAGAGCCAATTACAATGCTAAGAATTACAAAGAGGTAATAGAATTATCTGATTTTTCGGAGCAGAAAGGTATTTTTGATGAAGATATTGAATATATCAAAATTAGAGCTTTTTACATGAAAAATAATTGGGAAAAATGCGTTAATTCATGTACTAATTCACTTAGAAGGAATCCCAAAAAAATAAATGAAATTAAAGATTATAGAAGCAGAGCATTATGGGAGTTATCAAAGAAAAATGAAAGATGGTTTGATAGCATCCCCCTTGGAAGGTAAGAAAATGAAATTAATCATACTTAGTGAAGGTGACTCTGCTGGATCGGGCAGTAGAATTAGTGCAGCAATAAATAAATATTCCAATAATATTCAATCAATATGTATTGTAAATCGCTCAAAAAGAAAAATTGGTCATTTTAATCCAGATTATATAATTTCAGAAATGGAAGATGATATGTCATTTTTACAAGAAATGATAAATCAAGCCGATGTTATACATTTCAAAGACGATGAGCCTCTCTCTAGAGATTGGAATGGTTTGAAGATTCCTCACGATAAACCAATTGTTCATACAGCAGGAGGTTCTTCATTCAGAGGCCATGAATTCACTCTTGATCAATCAGAATGTATTGGGACTAAAAAAATTACCTTTAATAAAAGTTGGAAAACACAAAAAAGAATAAATGGTAGATTTATACATATAAATGATAAGCAGATTCAGATTGACGGGATAAATTTTAAATCCAAAAATCATAATAACATTTGGAGTAAAAGGATAGTTATTCCGGCAAAAACAAACTCACTTGTAATAAAAGGTAAACATAGGCTTATAGAAAGGAAGGAAAAGAAAAATTATGATATTCGTGCTATAATCATTCGTTATTTTGATAATGAAGGTAGAATAATCGAAACTAAGAAGAAAAATGTGGGTTCATTAAAATCTCTATGGACTAATTTTGAATCAATATTTCCAGTGCCAAAGGGTGCTTTGAGTATGAGATTTTCATTTTTTAATCATCGTATTTACCAGATAAACTACTTGATTAGAGAATGTTCAATTGACTTCTATAAATTAAATGATAATAAACTAGTATCCTTGAATTCTCAGACTAATGTAGCAAACAGTACTTGGGATTTGGAAGCCTACAGTATTGCCAATTCAAAAACTGTTCTGACTCCTGATTTATTATTTAGAGAGAAAGATAGGAAGATTACCCCGCATGTTCAACCAGATATAAGAATAAGAAAAAAAAGGAAGAAAAAAAAGGAAGAAATAATAATTACGCATGCGCCATCTAACACTGGTAAAAAGGGAACAAATGAATTCATAATTCCAGCAATTAATGAGTTATCTAAAAAATATAATATTAAATTTAATCTAATACAAAATTTGTCTCACAAAGAATGTTTACATGAAATCAGTAAATCTGATATTTTTATCGATCAGATGGTAGCAGGCTACTATGGTAATGCAGGACTGGAAGCTATGACGATGGGGATACCTGTCCTGGCCTATGTAAATGATAAAACAATAAGACTTGCAGGATCGGAATGGTCAGACATCCCTTTATTGAGAGTTAATGAACTTAGTAAGGAATCCATTAAAAAAACCTTAGAACCTTTCTTAAAGGATAATAAAAAATTAATTCCGTTAAGTAATTTAAGCAAGAAGTGGGTGAAAAAAATTCATTCTCCGAAAAAAGTTGCCGGTATGTGGGAGAAAATTTATGATGAGCTAATTAATAATAATAAGAAATTAAAAATCCATAAAAAAAATAATTTTATAGAATTACAAAATGATTATTCAGAGAGTTTATTCAGAGGAGGAGGTTCTTGGAGAGAAACTAAGAATAATGAACTCGGAATACACAAATTATTAGTTAATGTTGATAATTTGATAAAGGGAGAAGAGAAAATCAATATCTATATTGATAGAAAATTGTCCCTTAACAAGGAGATTAAATTATCATTTTTTAGAATCGGGTGGTATGATGGTAAGGGTGCGCGTTTGATACATTCGGAGAAAGTCATAATGAGAAATTTGATTCCAGAGAATAATAATTTACTAAAATATGTGATTTATCCGGATATAAGATGGCCATCTGGATGTTATAGAATAATTATAGAAGATGATAATATGTGTAGGGATAGGACACATTTCTTTTTTGATAATTATGAAAGGGACGTGAATACTAATTTATTGGTCTATCCCCATATTGGATCTTCCATTTGGAGTAAAAAAAATAATCAATTTTTAGATAGTTTTTATTCCAAGCGGATTGAAAATACAAAAATTGAATCGATTGACATCTCTGAAGATAATAAAGATGAAGATAAAATTATTGAATGG